>JANOLM010000173.1:0-2263 GCA_031419815.1 Bacteroidia bacterium | reverse complement strand
CCACCTGAGTTTGCGCACCTCCAGCCGCTTAAACCAACAACAAATGGATTTGGAAGTATATGAATCTGCTTCTAAAATCAGAACCTCTGCAGCCTTTGGCGAAATTATCATTTTGATTGTGTACCTGCCTATACTCGCGTTAGTGGGTGTGGAAGGAAAAATGTTTAAGCCAATGGCACAGACGGTAAGTTTTGCCATCCTTGGTGCCTTTATTCTTTCGCTTACCTATGTTCCCATGATGTCGGCACTTGTTCTCAGCAAGAACACTCAGCACAAACGAAATTTATCAGATAAGATGATGGCCGTCTTCCATCGGATATACGAACCCGTCATCAATGGAGCATTAAAACAAAAGGCACTCGTAATAGTAGCGTCCATAATCTTGTTCGCGTTAAGCATTCTTGCTTTCATGAACATGGGTGGAGAGTTTCTACCAACATTGGAAGAAGGAGATTTTGCAATTGAAACCCGTGTGCTTACGGGAAGCAGCTTGTCGTACACTATTGAAGCTGCACAAAAAGGGGCAGAAGTAATCATGCGTGAATTTCCGGATGAGGTAAAAGAAGTGGTGGCAAAGATAGGGTCATCAGAAATACCAACAGATCCTATGCCCATAGAAGCCTGCGACCTGATGGTTATTTTAAAAGATAAGGATGAATGGAAGAAAGCCCGTGGCCGTGAAGACTTGGTAGAAAAAATGAGCGCAGCACTTGAGGATGTGCCCGGTGTAACATTCGGTTTTCAACAACCTATTCAAATGAGGTTCAATGAATTGATGACAGGTGTGCGGCAGGATGTGGCTATAAAAATCTTTGGAGAAGATTTAGATGTGCTTACCGGCCTTTCTCAACAGGTGGGTAAAATAGTTGGCACCGTAAAGGGCTCACGTGATTTATATGTAGAGGAAATAACAGGCCTTCCTCAGATTGTAATCATTATCAATCGCGATGAAGTGGCCAAATATGGTTTATCAGTTGAGGTAATCAATCAAGCCATTAGCACAGCCTTTGCGGGTCAATCGGCTGGATTGGTTTTTGAAGGAGAAAGGCGTTACGATTTAACTGTACGCCTGGCCATTCAAAACCGCCAAAGTATTGAAGACGTACGCAACCTGTTTATTACTTCCCCGAAAGGAGAACAAATTCCGCTCAAGCAATTGGCCGATGTTGAATTCAAAGTTGGCCCAAATCAGATTCAGCGAGAGGCAGCCAAACGAAGGGTTATTGTTGGTTTCAATATTTCCGGAAGAGACATTGCCAGTGTGGTGAAAGAAATTCAACAAAAGATAGAACAACAAATTAAATTTCCGCCCGGGTATTATCCAACGTATGGAGGCCAGTTTGAAAATCTGGAGAAGGCAAAGGCACGATTATCCATTGCCGTGCCTGTAGCATTGTTGCTCATATTTCTCTTGCTGTTTTTTACGTTTCACTCCATCAAACAATCTATACTCATCTTCACTTCTATTCCCATGTCGGCCATAGGCGGTGTGCTTGCGTTGATGTTGCGCGGAATGCCATTTAGCATTTCAGCAGGCATCGGATTCATCGCCTTATTTGGTGTAGCCGTATTGAATGGCATCGTCCTCATCGCTGAGTTCAATCGATTAAGAAAAGATGGGATGAGCGACTTACACGACATTGTACTAAAAGCAACTTCAGTGCGCCTTCGGCCAGTTCTGTTGACGGCAGCTGTTGCCTCCCTTGGATTTTTGCCAATGGCATTGGCCACCAGTGCAGGAGCAGAAGTACAAAAACCATTGGCGACAGTAGTTATTGGCGGTTTGTTAACTTCTACGCTATTAACATTATTTGTTTTACCAGTTTTATATTATTTAGTAATGACACCAAAAAAAATAAAAGTAAATCCAAAAATTGCAACAATTGTTGTGCTGTTTTTTAGTTGTTTTTCTTTCAATGCCAATGCACAAACGCAAATTTTTACTTTACAAAAAGCGTTAGATTTAGCAACCAAGAATTATCCAACGTTGCAACAAGCGTCTTTGCGAACAGAGCAACAACAAGCATTAACCAAAACGGCAACTGTTCTCGACCCTTTTAACATCAATAGTAATTTAGGGCAGATTAATAGCAAAGTGTTTGATTATAATATTGGCGTGGCACAAGGTTTTAAATTATCCAACAAAGCCGATAGAAACTTATTAAATCAAAATGTTGTCGTTGCAAAATCCTTTGAAGCTGTTACAAAAAACGAATTAATAAAAAACGTATCCAATGCTTATTTCAATTGGCTTTACAATGTG
>JANOLM010000172.1:0-2241 GCA_031419815.1 Bacteroidia bacterium | reverse complement strand
CTAAAATTCCATTTGTCATCCTCAAAATGGGAACAGTTTCATTTACGGCAGCTTATACCCTGGACTTTGATATGAGGGCCATGAAGATGGGTAAGAGTACGAAGGATAGAGATAACAGAAAGAGGCGATAGAATAAGTCAGAGGCTGGGATCTTCTCAAAACAAATTTGTAGCACTTCCGCTCCGTTTATCGTGACGTTTTTGGAGATTTTTTAACGATAACGCGGCACTCTTTCGCAAAGATTTTTTCAGGTCAACATTTCCGTATAATACTTTTATGTATAGTTATTATTATACATATTTGTATAATACAAAGATGTTTATGGCGATTCCGTTTCAATTTGGGCATTTGGCCGAGGGGCAAAATTTCATCAACCGGCAAGAGGAAGCAAAACGCCTTACCCTAAATTTTGAGTCGGGGGTGAATACCCTGATTATTTCACCGCGTAGATGGGGCAAGTCTTCCTTAGTTTCCAAAGTAGTAGGCGGCCTCATGGCAACAAACCCCAATCTTCGCGTGGTTACCATAGATTTATTTTCGGTGCGCAGTGAACAGCAGTTCCTGAATTTGTTTGCGCGCGAGGTAATAAAGGCAACGTCAACCAAATGGGAAGAGTGGGGCGATGCTGTGCGAAAATTTATCGGGAACGCGGTGCCCAAAATTGCATTTGGAAATCAACCGGGTGAAGCGGTTGAATTGGAATTAAGCTGGGCCGATAAAAAAATCAATCCACTGGACGTGTATGATTTGGCCGAAGTGATCGCCAGGAAAAAGAGACTCAAAGTAGTTATCTGCATTGATGAGTTTCAAAACATAGCGCACTTTGCAGACCCCGTGGGCATACAAAAACAAATGCGGTCGGTATGGCAAAAGCACCACCATGCAAGCTATTGTTTATATGGCAGCAAGAAACATTTTCTCACCCAGGTGTTCACGCACCAGTCCATGCCGTTTTACAAGTTTGGCGATTTAATGTACCTGCCAAAAATTGAGATGGTGCATTGGCTAAAGTTTATTCCGGCCCAGTTTAAGAAATTCGGAAAGAAAATTTCGGTGGAGCTAACGGAAGAATTGTGCAAGGCGGTTAGCCTTCACCCATTTTATGTGCAGCAGATCGCACAAAGGGTTTGGATACTAACAGAAAATGAAACAACAAAGACGGTGCTCGACAAAGGGCTTGACGCATTGCTGAACGACAATGCTTTTGGTTTTCAGCGCGATGTGGAGAACCTCACGGCAACTCAGCTTAACTTTATGCGTGCCTATAAAGATGGCGTAAAAAGTTTCACCATGATGGAAACGTTGATAAAGTATGAGTTGGGCACACAGGGCAACATCAAGCGGATAAAGGCTGCGTTGGAACATAAAGACATTATGGATTTTTTTGACAGGAAACCTGAATTTGTTGATCCCTTGTTTGAGCTTTGGTTTAGAAGGAATTTTTGAACCACTTGATCCTGAGAAGGCATTATTGCTAAAGCAGGCGAGCCCGGCAGGCCTCAAGACCGCTCCAAGAGTTGTGCTGCCATGATATTTTAGAAGAGTACCTCCAGCTTGTGGAGGTACTCTTGAGTTTATACGTGTGTTAGATTGTTCCCGTAATAGTGGAGGAGAGGGTAATCGTTATCCCGCTTTGAACGGTTATAAAATTTTTACAATGCATAAGTTTACGAAGGCACAAAAAGATGAGCGCTACAAAATTTGTCCCTTGCTTAAAAAAGAAGCTTTGCTGCCTATCGATTAATTCTGAGAACGCAATACTATTATATTAACAGTCAGTGAATTGATGACGTATGTAGAAGTATTGAAGACGGCTCCTCAGTTTGGAAAATTCGGAAATGATCAACTGGGTAGTGACTTTGTTTTTGTGGTGAGGGGCAATTGAACTATTCAACCGTTACCGATTTTGCAAGATTCCTCGGTTGATCAACATTACATCCTCTCATCACCGCAATGTGATAGGAGAGCAACTGCAATGGAATAACAGTCACTAAGGGCATGAGCGGCTCCAACGTTGCCGGAACCTCTATCACAAATTCCGACATCTTTGGAATAAGCGTGTCTCCTTCCGTGACAATGGAAATTATTCTTCCCTTCCGAGCCTTTACCTCCTGAATGTTTGAGACTACTTTTTCGTAGGAGCTGTCCTTTGTGGCAATAAATACTACAGGCATTTCCTGATCTATTAAAGCAATGGGCCCGTGCTTCATTTCCGCAGCGGGGTAACCTTCTGCATGGATG
>JANOLM010000171.1:0-5968 GCA_031419815.1 Bacteroidia bacterium | reverse complement strand
CTCAAAATAACCAAAGTTCATCATCCTTGAACAAAGATTATTTCCTATTAAAATAATATGAGAGCCCTTTTTGATTTTTAGCGGTGGTGAATCCTGGGCACATTGAAATGTGACTATTGCGATAAGCGCTAAACCAAAAATATTAAATGACAATCTAATCCGGTTTCTTACTTTAATTTTTGTCATTAGACTGCCTTTAAGTGATTATAGAATTAACCTGTACTTATTCGCAATAATTATAGTGTTTAGCTATAGCACAACAATCATGGACTGTCCTGCTTACAAATTATCACGAGATAGAATTATCTTAACATATGGTTTTCATTCGTCAAATGCCTCTGATCAATTCTTTAACTTACGATCGAAAAAATCTTTTGCTCCATTAAAGATTTTCGTCCAACTTTCATAGCGAAGAAATCCATGCACCTCATCGGGTAACACTAACAATTCAACTGGCACATTTTTATCGCGCAGTTTTTCTACAAGGTCTGTTGTTTGCTGAAAAATAACATTGCGATCGTCATCACCATGCACAAACAAAACCGGAGCAGTCCATTTGGATAAATCAGAAACAGGTGATGACTTATAGGCAAGTTCGACTTCACTTTTCTTAAGGCCCCAACTGTTAGTGGCATCTTGTGCATCAAACGACCAATCGTGTACGCCATGAACATCGACACCCGCCTTAAAAATTTCAGGATTTCTGGCTAAACCCATGGCGGTTAGATAACCTCCGTAAGATCCACCCCACAAGCCAATTTTACCAGGATCTACTTCTGCTAATGATTGCAAATATTTTGCGGCCGCCACTACATCCTGATATTCACTTGCACCGCGTGGGCCTTGATTTTTCGCCCGTCTGAAATTCTTTCCGTAACCAATACCATCTCTGTAATTTACTGATACTACTGCGTAACCTTGACTTGCTAAATACTGATTAAAGGCGTAGCAATTGATGTAGTAATCGCTATAGTGAAAACCTAACAACATCTGACGGGTAGGCCCACCGTGCATATACACAATGCCTGGTCTTTTACCTGTAATCGTTCTATTAATAAAAAGTTGTCCATGAATTGAGGTACCATCAGGCGCTTTAAAAATTACTTGTTCTGGTTTTATGAATGATGTTGGAGAAAATGAAGGAAGCTTTTGTGGAAATACTTGTGCCACCGAATTTTTTATTTCATCTATTCTAACCAATGTCTTCGATGTGTTGCTTGTGGATTTAAAGCCATACAAGTCCTTGCCTGCAAAAGCAGGATACATCTCAATGCCTTCGCCTGACGTTATTGCAACTGGATTTCCACTTGTTACGTTGGATTTCCAGATGTGTCTTCTGTCACTGTCTTCACGGTTTCCATCAAAATAAATGAATTGTCCTGTAGGGTCAGAAACAAAACTTTCTACTTCACCATCTCCAGGAGTAATATCTTTCACATCACTTCCATCAGGATTCATGGAAAAAAGGTGATTCCAACCAGTGTGTTCAGAGAAAAATAAAAGTCGGTTAGAACTCGCCCATGCCAATGGTGTGGAGGGATAGGATTGCGAAAATCCGCCATCATCCGATGGGGATTTCCAAACTACTTTTCCTCTACTAGTTTCAGCATCCGCCACAACAATTGAAAATCTGTTTCCTCCTGTCAAGTCTGAAAGTTCACCTAGTTTATTACCGGGCGTGCGAATAAATGCAATTTGTTTTCCATCAGGTGACCATACTGGTAATGCATCATTGGTGACATCGGGTGCCATCCAGCGAATTGTTTTCTTATCGATATGATAGATGCCGATAAAATTATGATCACCACGGTCGCTGGTAAAAAGTACTTCGCGGCCATCCGGTGAAAATTTTGGGTTGCTATTACTTCCACGTGCAACAAATAATGGCTTAGGTGTTGCATTAATATCCATCGGGGATTCAAAAATCTGACCACCTTTTGCGAACAGAAACCTTATTCCATCTTTAAAAATAAGTGGACTGCTGCCTTGCGTGATTTTTGTAGGAGGACTCTTAGATAAAATCTCTTTATAATAAATTGCCATCTCAGTGCCCTCTGCTAAACTTGATGGGTTCGGACTTTGTCCATTTCTATTAGCACCTCCTCCCCTTACGAAAAGGAGTTTTGTTCCGTTAGGCGTAAATATCAATTGCGAAATTTCCTGGCCATCATCCTGTTGGTAATCGGTAAGAAATCTTGGTACTTCAAAACCGGTTTTGATAATGATGTTTCTTTTTCCGTGATCGTTAATTACCCAGGCAATGTTCTTTCCATCGGAAGATGAGGTAAACCCAGATTCTATGGGATGACTAAGGAATTGCTCAAGATCTGTTTGCTGAGCATGAGCGCATACTACCAGCATCAAGAGCAGCAGAGTAATCAAATTTTTCATATCGGTATTAATAAAAGTAAAAAAAAAGACCCGGTCATTTCAAATGTACCGGGTCAATATAAGATTTTTATAAGTTGTCAGACATTCTTTTTCTTAGCCGCTGGACGTGCTTTAGTTACCTTACCAGCAGGCAGTTTTGCTGCCTTTTTTACTGGTTTTTTCGCTGGCTTTGGTGTTGTCACAATTTCTTCCTTCTTTTTTGCTGCCCCAAAGCGGCCAAATCGTCCCCTTTTTTCTGGTGCATTTTCAGCGAGTGTTACGCATTCTTCTAACGTCAGCTCTGCCGGTTCTTTTCCTTTGGGGATTTTTACGTTCTTTTTTCCAGCCTTGATGTATGGCCCAAATCGCCCATTTAGAATTTCAATATCTGGATTCTCAGGAAATGCTTTAATCAGTCGGTTGGCGTCTAACACGCGCTTGGCTTCTATCAATTCCATCGCACGCTCAGGCGTAACTTTGTAAGGGTCTTCCTCTTTTGGAATGGAAATGAATTTCTTATCGTGCAAAACATATGGTCCAAACCTACCTATATTAATCACCACTGGTTTCTCTTCAAACAAGCCCATGTCGCGTGGCATCTTCATTAGCTCAAGGGCATCAGCAAGCGTTATGTTTTCAATGAACTGACCTTGTCGCATGCTGGCGAATTTTGGTTTCTCTCCGCCATTGTCATCCGGATTTTCACCGACTTGAATGTAAGCTCCATACTTTCCAAGCTTAGCATATACATTCTTCCCAGATTTTGGATCAATGCCCAACTCCTTATTCTTATTCTGAACAGATGACCGCTCCACCAATTCAGTCTTAGTAACCGTTTTATGAAAAGGAGTGTAGAACTGTTCAATCATCTTTTCCCACCTCAACTTGCCATTAGCAATCTCATCGAACTCACGTTCAATTTCTGCCGTAAATGAATAGTTAGTAATGTCGGGAAAATGATCCACCAAAAAATCATTGACAATCATGGCAATGTTGGTTGGAAATAACTTTGCTTTTTCGGCACCTGTTATTTCACGCTCCTCTTTCGTGAGGATGGTATTATCCTTCAGGGAAAGAGCTTTATATCTGCGCTCTACTCCCTCCCGGTTTTCTTTCAGAACATAACCTCTCTTCTGAATTGTGGAGATTGTTGGCGCATAAGTGGATGGACGACCAATGCCAAGCTCTTCAAGTTTTTTCACCAAGCCAGCCTCGGCATACCGTGCGGGATGGCGGGTAAAAGATTGCGTAGCTGTCAATTCGTTTAAGGCAAGGTCTTGACCGATAGAAAGCGGTGGAAGCACTTTACTATTTTCTTCATCGCCTTCATCCTCATCGCTCGATTCCATGTACACCTTCAAAAATCCTTCAAACTTTATTACTTCACCTGATGCTGTTAAGGTTTTAGGATTTGTAGATATTTTAATACTAGCCGTTGTGCGTTCCAGTTCTGCATCCGCCATTTGCGATGCTATGGCACGCTTCCAGATCAACTCATACAAACGCTGACCATTACGATCGGCCCCGGCTTCCATAACGGAAAAATCTGTTGGGCGAATAGCTTCGTGCGCTTCCTGCGCATTGGAAGATTTGGTTTTGTACTTGCGCACTTGTACAAATTCCTTTCCATAAGCCGATGTGATTTGATTTACCGCTCCGTTCACCGCTTCATCCGAAAGGTTAACCGAATCGGTTCGCATATAGGATATCTTACCCGCTTCATAAAGCTTTTGGGCAACCACCATCGTTTGTAAAACTGAAAAGCTCAACTTCCTTCCAGCCTCTTGCTGCAGGGTTGATGTTGTAAAAGGTGCGGCCGGAGATTTCTTGGCAGGCTTCTTCTGCAAATCACCGATGGTAAACTTTGCTCCTTTGCAAGATTCTAAAAATTCAAGCGCTTCATCCTCTGAATTAAATTTTTCAGGTAGCTCGGCAACAAGTTGCTTTCCCTTTTCAAGATCAAATACAGCAGAAATTTTGTAGGATGACTTGGCCTCAAATTTTTCAATTTCGCGCTCGCGTTCAACAATCAGGCGAACTGCAACGGATTGAACCCGTCCCGCAGAAAGGCCTGTCGATATTTTTTTCCAGAGTATAGGAGACAATTCAAAACCTACTAATCGATCTAGCACTCTCCTGGCCTGCTGCGCATCTACTAAGTCAATATCAATACCACGTGGATTCTGAATCGCATTCTGTATTGCGTTCTTTGTAATTTCTGTGAAGACAATCCTCCTGGTCTTTTTATCATTCAGATTCAATACTTCTTTCAAATGCCAGGAAATGGCTTCTCCTTCACGATCTTCATCACTTGCCAGGTAAACCATCTCAGCCTCATCCGCAAGCTCCTTTAATTTCTTAATGATATCCTTTTTATCTGGCGATACTTCGTAGGTAGGCTTGAATCCATTTTCCACATCGATAGCCCCATTTCCTTTGGCTAAATCACGGATGTGACCCATGCTGGAAGACACCTTGTAATCCTTCCCCAGATAACCCTCAATGGTCTTTGCTTTTGCAGGAGACTCCACTATAACTAAGTTCTTGGACATGGTTTTATTTTACTTTCAAAGGCTTCAAATATCAGTAATTTTTTAAAAAGTCAAACTCAAGTGATAATATTGACGGTGAATTGACGCTAAACACTGCCCAATAAATTCTGCCAGAATGCCTCGCTATTTGTATTTACTTAGACATGCCCAAAGTGCTGATAAACAGATCGGTCAGGCCGATAAAGAGCGTACGTTAACAGCAAAGGGTTCAACGGAGTCAAATGCCGTTGGAAATTTTTTAAAAGAAAAATCCCTAATTCCTGATTTAATCATCACAAGTTCGGCAGTTCGGGCAAAAACAACCGCACAAGTTGTTGCCAGAATTTTGTCTTATGAATCTGATCATCTGATTTTAAGAGACGATTTACACGAAGCATATGTCTCCAACTTTAGCCAAATTGTGCGCGATATTAATGATGATAATAAGAGTGTAATGATTGTAGGCCACAACCCAACGATTACTCTTTTTCTCGATCACATTAGTCAGCAAGTAAATAAAGAGCTACATCCGGCTGAGCTTGTTGTCTTGAAGTTTGGATTTTCAAGTTGGAAAGAAGTCAATTCTGAAAAATTTGATGTTGAAGTGTTGGAAAGGTTTCACCCAAAAGTATGAGCAAGGAAGAGCAAATCAAAAACTTTGACCCCAATGGGCTCGGAATAAAAGGAAATCTGTTTGGGTTGCCTTTCACAGTTGAAACTTCCGATCTAATCATCATTCCAGTTCCCTGGGAAGTAACCGTTTCTAATACTGATGGAACAGCACTTGGACCAAAAGCAATTTTAGATGCCTCCACTCAAGTTGATTTATACTTTAGAGGAATTAAGGATGCCTGGAAACTTGGGATTCATATGTTGCCCTTTCCTGAAAACCTTTATCAGGAAAACAAAAACCTGAGAAGCCTGGCTCGTCAGCACATTACTTCCTTAGAAACAACGTCAGCATTGGATGATCATAATAAAGTGATCCCTTCAAAAATAAATGAGGCGTGCGAAAACCTTAATGTTTTTGTGCGTAACACCTCTGCAAAATATTTATGTTAAGGTAA
>JANOLM010000170.1:0-2085 GCA_031419815.1 Bacteroidia bacterium | reverse complement strand
TTTAGCCAAAAGCACGCTCCGTTCGTTTTGGGAAAAACATCCAAATTGCGAGCAGAATTTAAAGACATGGTATAAAACAGCTAAAGATTCTAACTGGAAGTCTCCAAATGACATTAAAAAAGTGTACGGAACAGCAAGCTTTGTATCCAATAGCAGAGTCGTATTTAACATCAAGGGGAATGAATATCGATTGGTAGTTAAATTCAATTTTGAGCGCGGATGGGCTTTCATTCGCTTCATTGGTACACATAAGGAATATGACAAAGTCGATGTAACCATCATTTAATATGATAAAACCAATAAAGACTAAAAAGGACTATGAGACATCTTTAAAAAGGCTGGACGAAATTTTTGATGCCCCTATTAATTCAAAAGATGGAGATGAAGCAGAGGTGCTTTCTCTTTTAATCGATAGTTATGAAAATGAAAAATATCCTATTGGTGAACCCGATCCGGTGGAAGCGATAAAGATTCGAATGGAGGAAATGGGAATGAAGAGAACTGACTTAATTGGGATAATCGGTGAAAAGGGAAAAGTCTCTGAAGTTTTGAACAGAAAAAGAAAACTAAGTTTGACAATGATTCGTAGCCTTACTAAAAAACTTAATATTCCTCCATCAATCCTTATTCAAGATTATAAGCTGACAGCCTAACCAATCTCAATCACCACATCATCCGTCATAGGATGACCCACGCACGTAAGCACATAACCTTCATCACGCTCAGATTGCGAGAGACCTTCTTCTTCGTCCAGTTTAACTTTACCTGATAATGCCTTACCCCGGCAAGCGGTGCACAAACCACTTTGACAACTAAATGGTAGATCAATACCCTGATCAAGAGCTGTCTCCAGAATAGCCCGATCTGGTGGCACCATTACCTTAAATTCCTGTCCATCGTAGCGTATCGTTACTTCACGGGTTTTGTATTCTTCTTTTGCAACTGGAGTCTCCTTCTTTTCTTTATCAAGTACACCGGCCACAAAACTCTCTTTAAAGATTTTCTCTTTTGGAATATGATGCTCGGCCAACAACAGATCCACATTCTTCATCATGCCTTCGGGGCCACACATCAGGTAGGTGCTCTTCTCAATTCCCCAATCCGGAATACGCTCAAATAATTTAACCAGCATATCATGATTTAAAAGTCCGGAGTAGCCCTGCCAGTTCATAGGAGCATTATCAAGCACATGAATTACATGCAGCCGCCCTTCATAAGTTGTTTGCAGTTTATCAAATTCATTTTTGAAGATGATACTGTCAACATCCCGATTACAATAGATGAGCGAACAAATGCTATCAGGCTCTTGAGTAAGCAGGCTTTTAATAATGGACATCATTGGCGTAATGCCAGAGCCACCGGCAAACAGAATAAGATGACGTTTCCCTTCCTTTTTATATTCGGTGGTAAACTGCCCCATCGGCTCCATCACCTTCAACTTACTTCCTGCCTTTAAATTATCCGGAAGCCAATTGGACATTAATCCATTGTCAACCCTTTTTACCGTTACCACTAAATTTTGATCGACAAAAGGAGAAGAGCAAAGTGAATAGGCCCTGCGGACTTCCTTGCCCTGAACGGGAATAATAAGCGTGAGGAACTGACCAGATTTATAGTTAATCTTTTTCTCGGGTTGTTCAAATGCAATACTGATCGCATCCTTTGTTTCTTGAATGATCTCTTTCACTTTCAGGTCGTGATAGTGCGGCCCATTGTGTAGTGGTTTTTCTTCTTTTTTCTCGCTTCTTTTAAACAAACCAAATGCCATGATCAAAATTATAATGTGAAGCTCAAATTTAACACCCCAAAACCCAAATGCCTAATACCAGATACTAGAGATTGAACCAATACGTAAACTTTAACACCAATGCCCGGTTTTTAGTTTTGAGATATTCCGGAAAATAATTTTCAGTATAAACAACAAAAAAATCCGAAGCAGGCTTGTAGCGCCATTGAAAACGTGCATTCAGGTTTACGTTATCATACCGATCGTTGTATTGAATAAAGGTGGTAAGAAAAAGTTTATCGGTAAATGTGAAATCAAGGCGTGGACTAAGTAATAAAAATGTGGCACTTCCATAAGCC
>JANOLM010000169.1:0-9747 GCA_031419815.1 Bacteroidia bacterium | reverse complement strand
ATTAAGAAAGCACTGGTTAGAATTATGGATAACCAAAAGTTTTAATAATACCTTCCCATCAACGGATGCTCAACAATTGCCCGTTTTAGTTCCAGCATATCCACCACACCTTGATTGCTATAAACAATTTTTCCTCCGGGCTCCACCAGTAATGTATAAGGCAACGCTCCGTTCCATTTCGGATCAACTGCTTCGATAAGCTTGTATTTATCCTTGCCATCATAAATAAAATTCTGCACGGGCGAGTGGGTCTTTTCCAGAAATGACAATGCCCTGTCGATATGTTCCGGGTTATCGGCAGATAAAGACACAAACTCAAAATTTCTCGCACCATACCATCGCTGTAGCGCAACTATCTCAGGGTATTCAATTATGCAAGGTGCACACCAGGTTGCCCAAATGTTGATCAATCTGAGTTTTTCAGTCGGGTTCTTTACTAATTCTTTTATGCCGCTTTCGCTCAGCTTAGAAATGGTAGAAGGCTTGGCGTTCCATTTCTCCTCCACTGTTTTTCCATGCTCACTTTTCCATGCCCATTTTGTGGTGCAACCAAAAACTTTGTTCACCGGAGTCTCTACGGGTTTTCCAGCGAGCAGGGCATCAACCGCGGCACGCACATCTTCTGAATTTGCACCACCGGGTTTCTCAACTGCATCCAACCTTCCATTATATTGCAGCTTGCGATCCTTATCAAATACGTAGGCATGAGGCGTGGCGTAGGGCCCATAAGCAATAGACACTGCTTGATTATCGCCATCGTAGAGATATGGGAAATTATATTTCTTGTATTCATACCTGATTTTCATTTCATCAAATGAATCGTTCAAGTCTGTATAACCACATTCTTCTGGAAGAAGGCCCATCGCGCTGTTGGGCATGATGGCAACAACAGCAACTCCTTTGTCTTTATAATCATTGGTGAGGCTGATCATCCTGTCCTCGTATGCCTGTGCAGTGGGGCAATGGTTGCAATGAAAAATAATCACCAGAACTTGGGCATCGCTAAAATCTTTAAGCGAAACAAATTTTCCATAAACGTCAGGTAGTCTAAAATCAGGTGCCGATTGCCCGGTCTCCAGTGATTTTACATCTTGCTTGGGAACAGCCACAGGGCGGGCTACGAAACCAGTGTCAACGGAAGTTGCAGTTTGCTGGCTTTGGGGATTTTGCTTACACGATGAGTGGAGGAGAATTATTCCGCTGATGACTCCAAACAAAAATTTTGCTTTCATTTTCCTTATTTAACTTTTAAAAAGACTGAGGTATCATATCTATCATTCCAAATTAATTGAAACAAACGTAGTGTTACTTTCATCATAATCCTTAAATTTTTTTTTGTCCGTTTTATCTGTATTTGATTGGTTAAAAGGATTTACCGATCTGAGGCCACTGGTCATGTGATGATAAAAAAGCCAATCATTTCGGGCTTACTTAGTACTGTACAATCCATGTGGTTAATTAACTAAGCGACATTGATTCAAGATTGCCCTTCAATTTAATCGTGAACTTCGGATATTCGACTCTTCGATTAATCCATCACAACCCCATCCTTAATTTCAATTTTGCGATCGGCCATTGCTGCAAATTCTGCATTATGGGTAACAATTATAAACGTGTGTCCAAAATCATTTCTAAGCTTAAAAAATAGCTGATGCAGTTCTGCGGCATTTTTAGAGTCCAGGTTTCCGCTGGGTTCATCAGCAAATACTAAAGAGGGCGAATTTATCAAAGCCCTTGCCACAGCTACGCGTTGCTGCTCTCCTCCGGACAGCTCTGAAGGCTTGTGATCAATTCTTCCACTCAAACCCAATAAGTTCAACATATCCAGTGCTTTAGACCTCACTAAAGAATCTTTGCTCCTGGCAATTAACCCCGGAATCATAACATTTTCAATGGCTGTAAACTCTGGTAAAAGGTTATGAAACTGAAAAACAAAACCAATATTCCGGTTCCGAAAAAGAGCCAAATTCTTACCGGATTCCCGGAAAACATCTTTGCCTTCAATCAACACCTTCCCAGAATCTGGTGTATCCAGCGTTCCTAAAATATGGAGTAAGGTGCTTTTGCCAGCCCCTGAAGATCCCACAAAGGCTACAACCTCTCCCTTCTTTACTGACACATTCACACCTTTGAGTACTTTTAGGTCACCATACGACTTTTGAACCCCTTCTGCTATTAACATTGCCTTTGGTTTAGTCTTGAAAAAAACATTTAAAAAAAGTAGCTTGCTTCCAAAACTAACGTTTTATGAACATTCACGAATATCAGGCAAAAGATATCCTTAAAAAATTTGGTGTGGCTGTGCAGCGAGGCATCGTTGCGGATACCCCAGACAAGGCAGTTGCCGCGGCTAAAGAAATTCAATCAGAGACTGGTTCGAAATGGTTTGTCGTGAAGTCACAGATACATGCAGGTGGCCGTGGAAAAGGTACTATAAAAGAAACAGGGTCCAAAGGTGTTGTGCTGGCCAAAAGCATTGATGAGGTTTTTGAAAAGTCAAAAGCTATTCTTGGGGGCACTTTAGTCACCATCCAGACAGGTGCTGCCGGAAAGAGAGTAAATAAGGTGCTGATTGCGGAAGATGTTTATTACCCAGGGGAAAGTGAGCCCAAAGAATATTACATCAGCATTCTACTGGATCGCTCAAAGAGCAAACCCGTTATCATGGCCTCCACCGAGGGCGGGATGAACATTGAAGAAGTAGCAGAAAAGCATCCTGAGAAAATCGTTAAGGAGTGGGTTGATCCTGCCGTTGGGCTCCAGCCTTTTCAGGCTAGGAAAGTTGCCTTTGCGCTTGGTTTGCAGGGTAATGCTTTTAAAGAGATGGTGAAGTTTATTCATTCACTTTACACTGCATATATGGGACTTGATGCTTCCATGTTTGAAATTAACCCAGTGCTTAAAACTTCTGACAACAAGATCCTTGCCGTAGATGGAAAAGTTAATTTGGATGATAACGCCCTTTACAGACACAAAGACCTTGAAGAATTGCGTGATATAGCGGAAGAAGATCCATTAGAAGTTGAAGCTGGAAAATCCGGACTTAACTATGTAAAACTGGATGGCAATGTAGGCTGTATGGTGAATGGCGCAGGGTTGGCCATGGCAACTATGGATATCATTAAACTTTCCGGTGGAGAGCCCGCCAACTTCCTGGACGTGGGTGGTGGCGCCAATGCAGAAACTGTTGAGGCCGGATTTAGGATCATCCTTAAAGACCCTAATGTTAAAGCCATCCTGATCAATATTTTTGGTGGCATTGTACGGTGCGACCGCGTGGCCAGTGGAGTTGTTGAAGCCTATAAGAAGGTGGGCAACATTCCAGTTCCTATTATTGTAAGGTTGCAAGGAACAAATGCAGAAGAGGGCGCTAAAATCATTAAGGAATCAGGTCTTAAAGTATTTTCTGCCATCATCCTAAAAGATGCCGCGCAGAAGATAAAAGAGGTTTTGGCCTGATAAAGACATCAAAGCATCTTTAAAATTTAGTAAATATTTAGTAATTTTATTTCAGATGAAACGACTTCTATTTATAGCCTTATTTATTAATCTCTTCGCTTCTTTAGCTGATGCCCAAAGTTTTTATTCTATACGAAGAGGGCGATCCCTTATGCTTGTTGGAGGTACGGGTACATCTACCTATTTTGGTGAATTAGCTAATCCAGGTGATTACTTGGATGCAAAGCCTAATATCAATGCCGGGCTTCAGTATTTTTTTGGTAATCACATCAGCGCAAGAGCAGAAGTAACGTGGTTCACTTTAAAAGGATCAGATGCAATAGCTGGAGATCCAGGTAGAGTTCCCCGGAATCTTTCCTTTAAGTCAAATAATTATGAGATCAGTGCCACAGGAGCCTTTAGTTTTCTTCCGAATGGAAACCGGCACTATAGAAGGCCTAACCTAAACGTTTATGCTTTTGCTGGAATAGGTTTGATGTATTATAATCCGACAACCGAGTATCAAGGGCAAAAAGTGGCTTTGAGACCTTTGCAAACTGAATTAGTAAGCTATAGTAATTTTGGTATCATTATACCGTATGGTCTTGGAGTAAGGTTTAAAATAAATCCAAATTTCAATCTTTCTATTGAAGGGGGCTATCGCAAGACTTTCACTGACTACTTAGATGATGCGAGTACTACTCACAAAGATCCTTCTAAATTCACTGATCCAATCGCGGCTGCATTATCGGACAGGCGCCCTGAAATTGGAGTTCCGTTAGCAAAAGATGGCGCTAAACGAGGAAATCCTAATTCAAAAGATGGATACATGTTACTGAATGCCAAATTAGAATACTATTTACCTTGGGATTTTGCCAGAGGATCAAATAATCCAAGCTATTATAAAAAGAAAAAACCCGCCACCTATCGGTATAATAAAAAAGGAGGGTTGAACAGGCGAAGGTGAGGATGACGTCTAAGATTATGCTCACTATTTAAACCAAGTAATATTCCTAATAAGATTATTGACTTGTTCTAATTCAAAAGCCATTTTATCATCACTCCAACCGAGCCTCACTTTCATTTCGTGTGCAATAGAAACCTTATGATCTTTTACCAGTTTAATATTAAAATTCATGTGCCCCGTTCTTCGAACTAGAAAATCCTGCAAGGAACAAATCATCTCATGTTGAAGACAAAAATCCAATTCGGCTTTTAGCATTGAAAGTTCCGCACTCACTTGATCAAAATCGGATTCTAAGGCCGTTACGATGTGATCAGCTTGCCTGCCAAAGTTTTCTACGAGGTATTTAGCCTTTGCTTCCGGAAGTCCAAGTTTGCCAAGGCGTTTAGCTACCACAACAGTATATCGCTTAACGGCAACAAAATCATTGAAGTCAGAATGTGTTAGCTTGATTTGATGTGTGCGACACGGTTTAAGGTTTCTGTCTTCAAAGCTTTTTTCACTCACCAAATCCACCACCCGCTCTGCCATTTTGCGATAGCCGGTGAGCTTTCCTCCAGCTATTGAGATCAACCCTGTACCTGATTCAAATATCTCGTCCTTCCGGGAAAGCTCTGAGGCGGATTTCCCATCTTCATGAATCAAAGGGCGCAACCCTGCCCAGCTCGATTCTAAATCTTCTAACACTAAATTAACTGATGGGAAAGTGGCGTTGACAGCGGTGATTAAATAAACTGCATCTTCAAGTGAAGTAAAAACTTCATTCTTATCTCCACTATAACTGGTGTCAGTTGTGCCGATGTACGTGCATCGTCCGCGGGGAATGGCAAAGATCATTCGCTCATCCTCCACATTAAAGTAAATGGCCTGTTTTACTGGAAGCCTCTCTCGAGACACAACGATATGAACTCCTTTTGTAAGGTGAAGGCTCTTGCCTTCTTTTGATTTATTGATCTCACGCAACTCATCAACCCATGGCCCTGCTGCATTCACCACGGCTGTTGATTGAATGGCAAATTTCTTCCCTGTTAATTGATCTTCAACCCTAACACCAGAAATTTTTCCATTATCATAAATAAAATCAGTGACACTGGCATAACTTAAAATAGTGGCACCATGCTGGACTGCTGTCTTAATAATTTCTATGGTAAGCCTGGCATCGTCTGTTCTGTATTCTGCATAAATAGCACCGCCCTTCACGTCATCTTTCCGAAGCAACGGCTCATATTTTAAAGTCTGAAGTTTGGTGAGCATCCTTCGTTGATCTTCGGGTTTTACACCCGCAAGCCAATCATACATTTTTAATCCGATGGAAGTTAGCCAATAGCCCATCCCTTTTTTCTCGGAAAGGGGAAGCAGCATTTTTTCCGGAACAACCAAATGAGGTGCAAGCGAATGGACAATGGCACGCTCGCTACCAACTTCCTTTACTAGTCCAAACTCAAGTTGCTTTAAATAGCGAAGACCACCATGAATCAATTTAGTAGACCGGCTACTGGTACCAAAGGCGAAATCATTTTTTTCAACTAAGGCAGTTTTCAATCCGCGCGAAGCAGCATCCAAGGCAATACCTGCTCCAGTGATTCCGCCACCAATAATCAGCAGATCAAATTTCTCCGATTGTAGTTTGGAAAGTATCTCAGGCCGTTGAAAAATTGAAAAGCTCATGCTTTAAGTTTGATGTGTTGATGTGTCAAAATCTTAATTCATAAATCTAAAATCGTAAATCAATCTATCCATCCTTTCGTTCTCTCCACTGCCTTCAACCAACCTTTGTAAAGTTTAGTCCGCGTTAGTTCATCCATCTGTGGTTTAAAACGTCTCTGGATTTTTCTGTTTTTAATGATGGCTTCTTTCTTCCATAGGCCAATTTGAATCCCGGCAAGGTAGGCCGCACCCATGGCAGTAGACTCAATGACTTCTGGCCGTTCCACTTCAGATCCTAAAATATCCGACTGAAATTGCATGAGTATATTATTAGCGCAGGCACCTCCATCTACTTTGAGGATGGCAAGCCTAACTCCAGCGTCTTCTTGCATCGCATTTAGAATATCCTTGGTTTGATAGGCCAACGATTCAAGCGTTGCTTTTATAATATGATCCTTACCTGTATCTCTTGTCAATCCAAAAATCGCACCGCGCGCATACATGTCCCAATAAGGCGCACCCAATCCTGCAAAGGCCGGAACAACATACACCTCATTTGAACCCAATGCTTTGGCTGCAAAGTATTCTGAGTCTTTTGATTGATCTATGAGATGAAGGCTATCACGCAGCCATTGCACAGCCGCACCAGCAATAAAGACACTTCCTTCTAGTGCGTACTCTACTTTACCATCAAGACCCCAGGCGATGGTGGTGATCAATCCATTTTTTGACAGTTGAATTTTTGATCCGGTGTTCATCAACATAAAACAACCCGTGCCATAGGTATTCTTTGCCATCCCCGGCTCGAAGCACGCCTGACCGAATAACGCAGCTTGCTGATCGCCTGCCACTCCGGCAATCGGAATTTCCTTTCCATTAAAATTCCATGATCCAAAATTGGCAGCGGAAGGTTTTACTTCCGGCAAAATTGATATGGGAATATTCAATTCTTTCAACAGCTTTTCATCCCACTTTAAATCGCGAATATTAAATACCATCGTGCGCGATGCATTAGAGTAATCTGTAACATGGGATTTACCACCCGTTAATTTCCAGATCAACCACGTATCTACAGTTCCAAATGCTAACTCCCCTTTTTCAGCTCGTTGCCTTGCTCCTTCAACATTATCTAAAATCCATTTGAGCTTTGTTCCTGAAAAATAAGAATCGATAACAAGTCCTGTATTCTCGCGAACATAGTCTGTTAATCCTTTTGACTTTAAGTCTTCGCAAATGGAAGCTGTTCTTTTATCTTGCCAAACAATCGCATTGTATATTGGCACGCCTGTTTTTCTATCCCAGATAATAGTGGTCTCCCGTTGGTTGGTAATTCCAATGGCAGCAATGGAGTTGACATCCACACCATGATCAGAAATTAATTTATTCAACACACCTGACTGTGAACTCCAAATTTCCTCTGGGTTGTGCTCCACCCATCCCGACTTTGGAAAAATCTGCTGGAACTCCTGCTGAGCAATTCCTTTGATTACTGCTTGTTCATCAAAAAGAACTGCTCGTGAACTGGTGGTGCCTTGATCGAGGGCGATAATATATTTCATGACTTAAGAAAATTTTGAAAGTATAATAACGAACGTTGAATATTGAAGTTAAGATATTAAAGTAAGTCATCGCTCCTTCAGGAAATTTATCATTCAATATTCGAACTTGAAGTAGATTATGAAAACAAAGTCTGATATAGAAATGCCCCTAGCAATCCTCCAACAACAGGCCCCACCACCGGGATCCATGAGTAGGACCAATCTGAATCTCTTTTGCCATGGATAGGTAAAATAAAATGTGCAATGCGTGGGCCAAGATCGCGTGCAGGATTGATAGCAAAGCCAGTTGTCCCGCCAAGGCTTAAGCCAATTGAAATAATAAGTAACCCTACAACAATGGGATTGAGGCCTTCTGTAAAATCATTAGCTCCAATAAATAAAAGAGCCACCACAAAAATCATTGTGGCAATAATTTCGCTAACAAGATTCGCAAATGTATTTCGTATGGCAGGTGCATTACAAAACACAGCTAGCTTAGCAGATGGGTCTATGGTATTTTTCCAATGTGGCAGATAATGAAGCCACACCACAATAGACCCTGTGAACGCTCCGGCAAATTGTGCCAATATATATCCAACCACCTTATCAGTAGGAAACTCTCCCATGGCTGCAAACGCAATTGTAAGCGCAGGATTAAGATGTGCACCACTTATGGAACCCACTGCATAAATAGAAAGTGTAACGGCCAAACCCCAGGCTACACAGATCGTAAGCCATCCGGCATTTTCAGACTTTGTTCCTTTTAATACTACTCCCGCTACAACTCCATCGCCTAAGATGATGAGGAGCATAGTACCTAAAAATTCTGCGAGATAGGGTGACATAGCTAATGCTTTATGGTGAATTAATTTTATCTTTAAATATACAAATGATCTCGATTTCTGCTCGCATCAGTATCTAATAATTAAAAGTTTTATGAAATGAAAGTAGAAGAACCGGATCTTGCAGGCACTTATTCATATGGCGATTACCTTAATTGGACGTGGGTTGAGATGGTCGAATTGATTCACGGAAAGATATACAAGATGTCTCCTGCTCCGTCAAGTTTGCATCAGCGAATTTCCGGAGAATTGTTCCGTCAGATTGCTAATTTTTTAACCGAGAAAAGGTGTCAGGTCTTTTCTGCGCCATTTGATGTCCGGTTGCCTTCTTCCAAATCAAAAAATGATAAAGAGATTTTTACCGTTGTTCAACCTGACTTATGTGTAGTGTGTGATCCGATAAAGATTGATAAACGAGGTTGCCTTGGCGCCCCGGATTGGATCATTGAAATACTTTCAAGAAATACTTCTTCGAAGGATCTCAACGAAAAATTTGATGTTTACGAAGGGGCCGGTGTGAAAGAATACTGGGTGTTGCATCCGGAAGAACAAACGGTTTTAATGTATATATATACTTGATGAACTTGGCAAGTACCGTGGGCAACGCAAGCCCGATGCCCGCAGCAATATGATTTTCGCTGCAACACTTCCAGACTTAACTTTCGATTTAAGCACAGTATTTCCAGAAGAAGATTACGAGTAGCCTAGTGCCCTCCAGAAAATCCTGGAACTTCATCATCCACCTTCTGCACTTTAATCAGCAGTGTTGCCAACGAGGCCACTAACAAAAGTACGCCAGCAAATAAAATTGCGTTACCGGGATTGTTGTCCAGGAAGGTTCGAAGTATATAACCAAAGGAAAGGTTTTGAAAGATCATAGGGATCACAATCATCATGTTGATAATACCCATATACACACCGTACCGTTCCTTTGGAATATTACCAACCACCATCAGATAAGGAATGCCCATCATGCTAGCCCAACCTATACCAAAACCTGTGATAGCAGGAAATAGCAAGAATTTATTTTCTATAAAAGGAAAGCATAACAAACCTATTCCCGCAAGTATCAGGCAGGAAAAATGCACTGCCTTCGGTGAATATTTTTTTGCAAACCAAACCAATCCGAAGGCACACAAAAAAGTAACAATATTATACCATCCGTTTACCAGGCCTGTCCAGCTAACTGCTTTTTCGTATAAACCCGGATTTTCTGAAGGCGAGGTTTTCCACACTGATAGCGCAATACTTTTTGATGCGTTCTGCCAATAGCAAAATAAAGCATACCATTGAAACAAATAAACGAGCGCTAACTGCC
>JANOLM010000168.1:0-2104 GCA_031419815.1 Bacteroidia bacterium | reverse complement strand
GGGATGAGGTGATAAAATGCACAAGTCTGTCTGTTCATGATCTCCTTTTAAATTCCATTTATACTATCCTCCAGAGAAGAGGGTAAAAAAAGAACCCGCCCCGAGTGATCGGAGCGGGCTTTAAATGTTTCTTATCATCTACCTAAACAATAGCCGTTCACCGATCGAAATTCGACAGATGCCACCACCAAGCTATGTTTTGTAAATTTTTCATTAACTATTCCGCTGCTACTTTCTTCTTAGGTATTCTTTTAACTTTTGGCTTAACATCAACTGATCCTACTATTACTTCAGTCTTTTCAGATGCCACAACTTTCTTCTTAGCTGATTTTCTTCTTCTTGAATTACCGAAAGAACCTATTGAGATTTTTCCTTTTTTAGTTTTCTTGTCTCCTCTTCCCATTTGAATTAATAAATTATTTGGCAAGTATAGCAAAGGGTTTACTTTCTACCAAATCTTAACCCGATCCTTTTCATCGCGGAACATTTTATCCCCAGGCTTAACACCAAAAGCATCGTAAAACTCCTTAATATTTGATACCGGGCCGTTTGCACGGAACATCCCTGGCGAATGTGGATCAGTATTCACCTGAGTCCTCAACGTTTCGTCCTTGTATTTTATCCTCCAAACTGTTGCCCAAGAGAGATAAAATCGCTGTTCCGGGGTATATCCATCTATTAAACCAGGTTTTTTATGCTCACGATAAAAGTGTTGCAATCCATCATAAGCGACATTCAGTCCTCCTAAATCGCCAATGTTTTCGCCCAATGTAAACTGCCCCTGAACAAATACTCCAGACAAGGGCTCATATTTATTAAACTGATTGGCCAGCGCCTTTCCTTTTTCCTTAAATTTCTTGAGGTCATCTTCCTGCCACCAGTTTTTCAAATTTCCCTCGGCATCAAACTGACTACCCTGATCGTCAAAACCGTGAGAAATCTCATGCCCGATCACCGCTCCAATCCCACCATAATTGACTGCTTCATCTGCTTTGTAATTGTAGAATGGTGGCTGTAGTATACCGGCAGGGAAAACGATCTCATTAAAAGGAGGATTGTAATAGGCATTAACTGTTTGAGGTGTCATCTCCCATTCCTTTGTGTTCACCGGTTTACCGAGCTTAGCAATATTTTGCCGCACTACGAATGTTGATGCATTAACGGCATTTTGGTAGTACGAAGCCTTTTCAGAAGCCTTTTCAACTATCAAGCCAGCATAGTTTTTCCATTCATCGGGGTACGCAATTTTAACGGTGAATGTGCTGAGCTTTTTCAAGGAAGCTTTTTTTGTGGAGTCAGACATCCAGTCTACATTTTTAATGCGTTCGGCAAAAGCCAGTTTAATATTCTCAACCATCTCGATTGCTTTCTGTTTGGCTTCGGGTGGAAAATTTTCATCTACATATAACTTGCCGATGGCTTCCCCTAAAAATGCATTGGTTGTATTTAGAACGCGTTTCCAACGAGGTCTCATTTGATCAACACCCAACATGTATTTGGTATTGAAATCAAAAGACTCCCGCACTACAGCATGATTTAGAAAGGGTGCCGAACCACGCAAGGCCGTCCACTTCAGATAAATTTTAATATCATTCCAACCATAACTGGTAATTATTTTTTCAACTTCTTTCAGGAAGACGGGCTCTGTAACAATTATGGAATCTTCCTTTACACCTAGTGCATTGAAGTAGGACGTCCAGATAATGGAAGGCGTAAGAGCAGAAAGATCTGACAATGATTTTTTATTGTATTGCTTAACTGGATCACGTCTTTCCTCTTTTGTCAGGGTTGCTTTAGCAAGTTGTGATTCAAGCGCCAGTATCCGTTCTGCCGATTTCTTTGCGCTTGTCACATCCACACCAATTAATCCAAGCATCCGAGTGACGTGTTCTTTGTATTTCTCACGGGTCTCTTTTGATTTTGCGTCCGTTTTCACATAATAATCACGCTCTGGCAATCCAATTCCTCCTGCCCCCAGATAAGCCGCCATCTTTTTGCTCTTACCCCTTCCATAATTTGGACTTCCTACTTCAATGCACTAGGTGTAAAGGAAGATTCCATAATTGTTACAGAGCCTGTCTTCATGAAAGAAGTTGAAAAAATA
>JANOLM010000167.1:0-14713 GCA_031419815.1 Bacteroidia bacterium | reverse complement strand
TAAAAATGCAGGCGGCAGTGTTTTGTCAAAAGTCCTTGCTTTACCAATTGTCAATATAAGTTGAACAAACATTGTGGGAATATCGAAGTCGCCCGTTTTAGCTTCAGCCCAAAGTAACGGTGACCTACCGAAAAGGCTGTCTTGTTTTGGAAAAATTGTAAAGTCTATGTTTCAGATAATTTCTGTCGTGTCAAAAGACTTAAACCAATCTGCTCCGACCTTATTTTTTAGTTCTTCTTCTCTTATGGTTTTATACTTCATTGCCATCTATAGTCTGCTTCTGGTAATAATTATTTAAAAATAGTCATTTTCGTCTTTGTCCCGAAACAGCTTTGTCTTAGGCCAAATTACTAAAATGGTCAGCTTGCCTGTCGTTACGTTTAGTCTTTAGTCAATCGTTTTGTTGTCCGGCAGTCGCGGGTGGGAGAGGCAGGCTCTTTTGCATTGCATTGGTTTGAGTGTCGGTCGTGCGGCAATGCAAATGTGCCTGACTGTGCGAATGAAACTGTAAACTGTCGGGCGGGCATTACACACAACTTGCTGATAGTACTCATCACCTTTTGAGGTTTGGGCAAAGCTTATCTGCGATAGAACTATTAAAAGGATGATTACAGAATATTTCATTTGTCTTACCCTACCAACGTGAACAGTAATTTTTGTTTATAGGTGATCCTTTAAAACAGTTAAGCCAGCAATAAAAATTACAATAGCTGTAATTCTTTTAATATAAAGAGGATTAAATTTCCGTGCACCAAGTCTTGAGCCAATTTGTCCACCTATCAAAACCGCCAAAAGTAACGGTACTAAAAATTCCCAGCTCAACTCTGGAATGCCTCGCTTAAATTGACCTGCCAAACCCCCAATTGAATTAACCAGAATAAACACACTGGCAAGTGCAGAAATTCTTTTCGCATCAGACCATCCAAGAAAATGCAAAACCGGGGAAAGAAAAATTCCCCCACCAATACCGACCAAGCCTGAAAGTAAACCAATGGCCGCTCCTAATATTATTTTCAGAGAATTAGGCTCGGAAACCTTGGGCTCTGTACTTTTTTCAATATTTTTTGGTTGAAACCACAGTAGAAAAGGAACAATCAGTAATGTTATCCCTAACAAAACGAAAAAAGTATTTTGTTTAATCGGCCAAAAGCCACCGATAAAAGCCATGGGCACACTACTTACTAAATATGGCCAGACTTCTTTAAAAGAGAGTTTACCTTCCTTATAAAAAATAAAGGCACCACCACTCACCACAATTATATTACAAAATAACGCGGTTGAACGAATTACCGGAAAAGCAATAGTAAATACTGGAAGTGCAAGCAACGCAAGGTAACTGGACCCTCCACCAAAGCCAACAGACGAGTAGATCAGTGCAACAAAAAAAAAGGAAAGGATGAGAATATAAAATTCCATTGGTTAATGATCAATCAGCCGATTGTGATCGTTTTACAAATTCCGTTACCCAACCAAACTTGTTACCATTGTGGCGATAAGAAATGAGGATGTCGTATTTGTAGTTGCGTATCAGAGAAGCCATGATCATTCAATTATTATTCGTCAGCCTCTCGGAGTATATCATACAACACCTTTTCAGAAAAATGGAAATTAGTTTGTTGAACCTTTTGTAGCACTGGCTTAATAGCCGAAAGTATTCCTAGTTCTTTCGCTTTCAATAGTATTCCAAGAGTCCCAGTATAATTCAGACTTAGCCTTTGAGCTAATTTCCTAGCCTTTTGGTCATCCAGTATCAGTAATGAATTGTCTATTTCAAATGCCAATCCTATAGCGCTCGCTTCGCCTTTATCTACTTCAATTTCCAATAGCTCAGAATAACGATGATTCGCGACTGATTGAATGTTTACCCATTGGGGTAATGGCTTGCTGAATTCTTCAGCAATTTCCTTTGTTGTGGTGACACTCCCAAAAATTTTTTGCAGTAAATCAAGTTCGCTAATTTTATCCAGCAGAATAAAACAACTCGTATCGGCAATTACAACACTAAATTTTTTCCGCATCACGTTTCATTTCAGTAACCGGGTAGTTAATCAATGAAACTCCGAAATCACCTAGTATTTCCGCAAAAGCAACTTTAGTCAGGCCAGCCATATCGGCCGCTTGCCCAAGAGATATTTTACCTGCTTC
The DNA here is from genome assembly GCA_031419815.1 of Bacteroidia bacterium. GTDB lineage: Bacteria > Bacteroidota > Bacteroidia > Cytophagales > Cyclobacteriaceae > ELB16-189. The sequence goes on along the minus strand of JANOLM010000167.1, from coordinate 12,568 downwards.
ATAAAGTTTGGAGGCGAGAAACTTAACCGTCTGCCTTGCGTCAAGTTCTGTGTTATCCGGAAGTGTAATTGTTATCGTTTGCATAAAGTAAATTTAAGTTAAAATCGAAGCCATAACAAATTTCGAGCCTCGTGTCAGAAATGGTTGATTTCTAAATTGACCATTGACTACCCTCCTATTGTTGACATTGATTCCGAAACGGAATGTTGCTTTCTGTTACGTTCTGCTTCAAAGCCATCTTTCGGGCGGCTGGAAAAGGCTTTCAATAAATACACTTTAACTTCTTCATCGCTTAAACCCGCCCTCATTAAATCTTTAATATTTAATACACCATCATCATACAAACAAGTTTTTAAAACTCCTTGTGCGGTGACGCGAATGCGATTACAACTTCCACAAAACGTTCTGCTGAAGGCAGCAATTATTCCCACAGTTCCTTTGAAGCCCGGTATATGGTAATGATATGCCGTAGAGTTTTCTTCATCCCTCACCTTTTCAATGTCCGGATACGCATTCTGAATATGCTCCAAAATTCTTTTGTACGTCCAAGTGAGTGAGGTGTAATGACTACCTTCTCCGTTGAACGGCATTTCTTCAATAAACCGGACGGAAATATTTTGGTCTCTTGTTAGCTCAACTAATGACAGAATATCTTCAATGTTTTTTCCATCCATCACTACGGTGTTGATCTTCACAGGTATCCCCATATCCAACAGAGATTGCAACGTCTCTCGTGTTTTACCAAACTCATCTCTACGGGTAATTTTTTTAAAACGCTCCCGATCTAATGTGTCCATGCTAAGATTAACCGATGCAATGCCCAGTCGCTTCAACTCAGGGATGTGTTGGGCGGTGAGAATTCCATTGGTGGTAAGATGGACATCTCGAATGCCTTCTATCTCTACAATGCTACGGATCAATTGCATGAGATCTGTTCGCACAAAAGGTTCGCCACCCGTAAGCCGGATTTTGGTGATGCCCATTTGTGCCAGCATCGTCACCAGCCTTTCAATTTCCTCGAAGGTTAACAATTCTTTTTTCGGAAGGTATTTGATGCCCTCTTCTGGCATACAGTAAAAGCAACGCAGATTGCAACGATCGGTAACAGCCAAGCGTAGATAGTTTATAGGCCGGCCATGGTTATCGAAAAGTTGTGAAGCTGTCATTGTTTGCTAAGATCACCAAAAATATTGTATTAGTTTAAACCCAAATAAAGCAAATCTTGTTCAATGTAAGGCTATCTTTAACCTCTAGTACTTCAAATTTAATGACGTTACCGGTAAAAATAATTAAATCTCATTTTCCGATTTTTGCCCATCGGCCGGAATTAGTTTATCTCGATAGTGCCTCCACGTCACAAAAACCTAAGCCCGTCATTCAAACGATAACGGATTTTTACGAAAAAGAAAACGCCAATGTCCATCGCGGACTATATGAACTGTCGGCCAAGGCCACGCAACGGTATGAGGAAGTCCGTAAAAAAGTTTGCAGCTTGGTTGGCGCTTCTGATGCTCAATCTATTGCCTTCACCAAAGGTACTACCGAATCTATTAACATAGTCGCTCAAGGTTTTTTGAAAAAGAACTTGCAAAAAGGGGATAGTGTTGTAGTCTCTGCTATGGAGCACCATGCCAACCTGATTCCGTGGCAACAAATCTGTGCGCAGTGTCACGCCAACCTACACATCATTCCTGTCGATGAAGATGGCGAATTGGTGTTAGGGAAATTGGATGCACTGATGGACAAGCGCACGAAGATGGTAGCGATTACACACATTTCAAATGTATTGGGAACCATCAACCCAATTGAAGAAATTATTTCTGCAGCTCATAAAAAAAATATCCCCGTATTACTTGATGGCGCGCAAAGCGTAGGGCATTATGCCGTTGATGTAAAAAAAATAGACGTGGATTTTCTGGTCTTCTCCGCCCATAAAATGTTTGGCCCACTCGGCATTGGCATTTTGTATTGCAAGGAAGAATTCGCCCACCAAGTCGATCCTTTTAATTATGGTGGCGGTAGCATCAAAAATGTTGAATTTACACACACTGAGTTTTTGGATTACCCTCACAACTTAGAAGCCGGCACCGCCAACGTTGCAGGCGTAATCGGGTTAGGTGCGGCCATTGATTTTATTCAGCAATTGGATTTGAGCGAAACGGTAAGTCATTCCCAATATCTAAGCACCGGGTTTAAAGAAAAATTAAAGTCAGTGAACAATGTCAAAATATTGGGGAACCCAAAAAATTCCGGAAGTATAGTTCCATTTTATTTTGAAAATATCCATCCGCATGACGTGGCTGGTTTCCTTGCTAATGAGAACATAGCCGTTCGGGCGGGTCATCATTGTGCGCAGCCCCTGCACGAGGCTATGGGTGTTTCTGCAACCGTGAGAGCTTCTTTTTCAATTTATAATACAAGCGAAGATGTTGATAAAACCATAGAAGCTTTGGTTGAACTAAATAAATTTTGGTTGTGAGCACTGATTTGAAAAAACTATATCCTGAAATCATTAAACTCCATAATGAATCCCCCTTTCATTTTGAAAAAAAAGGCAATGACAGTGATGTAATCAAAGCTTATAATCCGATTTGTGGCGATAGGTTTGAATTATATGTAAGCCAGGGTAAACATAAAATTCAACTACATTTTCATGGTTTTGGTTGCGCCATTTCAAAAGCAGCAACATCCGTTTTAACTAAATCATTAGAAGGCAAAACGATGGAAGAAGCGTTATCTCTTTGCGATAATTTTCTAAGCTTCATCAACAAAGAATTACAAGACGACCAATTAATTTTAGCTGCTGATTTCCTGGCTTTCTCAGGAGTGCATGATTTTCCGGAACGCTATGACTGCGCCACACTTTCGTGGAGGGAAATGAAGAAGTTTTTAGAATCAAAATTAGACCAATGAAAATCAATTTAATAGCATTCGGAATCGCCAAAGACATACTTAAAGCCAAGCAATTAGAATTTAAAGTAAAGCCAGGCGACACTATTTCTGCGCTCAAACAAAAACTATTTGAATCCTATCCCGATTTTTCTAAATTAAAATCCCTCTCCTTTGCTGTAGGGGAAAATTATCAGGAAGACTCTTATCTCCTTAGCGAAAATGATGAGGTGGTGATTATTCCCCCTGTAAGCGGGGGATAAGGATAAATCCAACAACGCACGAGTATTTCTTTCTTTTTCATTACCGAAACTTGCAAACTTAAACGTAAAAATTCTTTGCTTTAAGAACTGCACCCATAATGCTGAAAGCAATTTCTTGTGCTCCTTTCGCATTGATGTTCAATCCGATGGGAGCATCTATTCGGGCAATTTCTTCGGCAGTAAAACCTTTTTCTAAAAGTCTTGAACTGCGCTTCTCATGGTTTTTCCTGCTTCCCAGGGCACCTATGTAAGCTACTTTCTTTCGCAATAAAATTTGAAGTGCATCATCATCAATTTTTGGATCGTGCGATAAGATGACAGCATAGGTGTAGGCGTCCAATTCAAAATCACCCAAAACTTCAGAAGGATATTTTTCAAAAATCTGATCGGGCGCTACTGTGAATATTGTGTTTTTGGCAAATGTGCCGCGCGGGTCGATCACAATAGTTTCAAAATCAAATTGATGAGCAAGTTGCACGAGATCGGCAGTGATGTGCGCTGCCCCAATAATGATCATCTGGCTCCTTCTCGGGAAGACATGAATAAAATATTGCGTTTCACTAACGGCTATATTTTGATGCGTGCGTTTTTCAAACGACTCTAAAGATTTGATATAAACTTCGTTGGGTAGCTCAGCTCCATATTTTTTTCCATCCGGAGTAATCAAAGTATTCTTATTATCATCATCTGTAAGAGCGGTCACCAGCAGACAACTTTTATTTTCAGCCAAAAGCTGATGCAACCTTTCGAAAACTTCGCTTTGGTGAGAGCCGGCAGCAGAAGCCCATGGTTGAATATACACTTGTATTTTCCCACCGCAACTTAGCCCAACCGCCCAGGCATCCTCATCGCTCACTCCGTAAAAAAGGTTCTTTCCATGAATACTACCGATTATGGATTTTGACTCTTTCAATACAGCCCCCTCTACACAGCCGCCACTTACAGAGCCTGCCATTTGCATATCTTCCGAAATAACCATGACTGAGCCAACAGGCCGTGGTGAAGAGCCCCAAGTTTGAATTACACGCGCCAAAGCCATCTGCTTTTTTTGTGCCGTCCATGTATTGATTGGTTGTAGCAACTCTTTCATGTTGTTCGGGTTTTAAAAAAAAATTACATTTGAATAGTACGGTATAAAATTGAGACAAATCAATCCTGAATGCAAGCACGTAAAAGTCTTTGTAAATTCTCGTCAGAAATGAAAATGGAATTAAAAAAATTGCCCTTCTTAAGTAACATGATTATAGCACTCATCACAAAATGCCTCAGTGTACATGGCTAAGATAAAATTTACATCGGCATTAAAGCGATTTTTTCCTTCGCTGTCTGAAACTGAAATTGAAGGTGGATCAGTGAAGGAAGTCTTGTATAACATAGAAAAAATACACCCCGGAATTTCATCTTACCTTATGGATGATAATGGCGTGTTGCGCAAGCACGTGAACATATTTGTGCAGGGAGATTTGATAAAAGACCGCAACACCCTTAACGATCTCGTAAACCACAACGATGAACTTCTGGTTTTCCAAGCACTGTCGGGAGGTTAAAAAATTTTATGATTTAGAATTGGCTTTGATATCTGTTACATCTAAAATCTAAGTCAAAGCATGAGCACCAAACTTCTCGCTGGCACTTCCAAGGGACTTATTGTTTTCATCAATAGTGTAAACAACGACTGGAAGATCGCTGAAGTTTATTTTATTGGCTTGCCCGTTTCATTCATATATGTTGACGAACGCACCCACACATGGTGGGTAGGCATTTCGCATCGTCATTGGGGCGAAAAACTTCACTTCTCACTCGATGAAGGAAAGAGTTGGCAGGAAGCAAACATCCCCGACTTTAAAAATTATTTCTATCGTTGTGACAAGCCGGCAACTTTAAAGAAGCTGTGGACTATGCAACATGCCGGGGTAGATAAACCAGGATGCTTATGGCTTGGCACCGAACCAGGCGGATTGTTTTTTAGTAACGATTACGGAAAATCATGGGAATTGACGGAAAGCCTTTGGAATCACCCAAGCCGCCTTAACGACAATCAATGGTTTGGGGCAGGCAAAGACTTTCCTTTCATCCATTCCATTATTACAGATCCCAGGAACAGTGATCATGTTTACATAGGCGTAAGCTGTGCGGGAGTATTTAAAACCACCGATGGAGGAAAAAGCTGGCAACCAAAAAACAAAGGTCTTGTTGCCGCCTATTTACCAAACCCCAATGCCGAGGTCGGCCACGACCCACACCGCGTTTTACTCTGCACAATAAATCCGGATGTTCTCTGGCAACAAAATCATTGCGGCATTTTTCGTACTTGCAATGGGGGGGAAAGCTGGGATGATGTTAGTGGAGAAAACAAATTTCCTTACTATGGCTTTGCTTTGGCCATTGATGAGCAGGATACCGAAACAGCTTGGGTCATCCCTGTACAAAGCGATGAAATACGGATTCCCTTTGAGTTGAAACTTACTGTTTGTAAAACAACGAATGGCGGAAAAAGCTGGACGTCTATCAACCAAGGACTACCGGCTTCCAATACCTTCGATCTGGTTTTGCGCCACGCTTTTGTTAAACACAAAAAAACTATCGCTTTCGGCACCAATAACGGCAATCTTTACATCTCTGATAATGTAGGCGAAAGCTGGCAACTTATTTCCCATAATATTTCAACGGTTAATTGTCTCGTATTTTCTTATAGCGTTGGAGTATAAAACGTAGCGGGTTTAGGAGCTAAAGCCAAACCTGCCTGTCGGTTGCCTGTCGGTAGCCAAGTGAGGAACGAATGGCTTTAGCGACCAGCTCCGTTTTATCCCACGTGTGAGAACGAAATTATGAAACGAAAACTTCAATGCAACACTACGCCCCCGCGATGTTTTAACACATTGTTGGCAGTAGTGGAGTTTCATTTGTAAGTTGACTCAATCACTTGTCAATCGTTAAATATGGACTCAACGTTTTTTCCACGATCGTAGAACACACTACTTTTTATACTTTCCATAAACAGGTTGTCCGGGGAAAACAGTCGTGACTGTCTTGCCATTCTTTAAAACAAATATTCCATTTACCAGCACGTATTCAATACCTGCCGAAAACTCCAAACCTTTGTCAAAAGTTGCTTTGTCTATTACCGTATTGGGATTAAAAACAGTAATGTCTGCATCTGCACCCACTTGTATCCTTCCTTTAAACCGCATCGTGGGGGCAATGCCTTCCAACCTTTTGGCAGGAAGCAATGTCATTTTTTCAATAGCTGTATTTAGGTCAATCACTTTATCTTCTCTTACATATTTGCCCAATACTCTCGAAAAAGTTCCGGCAGTACGTGGGTGGGCAAGTTTGGCATAAGTTGAACCATCAGACGCTATAATTACACCTGGTGCCGCTATACCTGTTTTAATCCATTCGGGTTTCATCACATGCATAATTACAGAGCCTCCGGTTTTTCTATAGGCTTCAAAAGCTTCTTTTGTAAGGCGTTCTCCAGTCGCAACCCATTGCAGGTCACCGTATGTAATACCTAATCTTTCCTGCCAACCATCATCAAAAATGGCACTATTGATAAGTGTATTGCCAGCCGTATAGGAATATAATTCTGTAGAAATGTCAATACCTTTTTTATTAGCCGCCTGAATCATATCAAGAGCCACTTGAATTTGCCCTAATGACATACTGTTGATATGTACAATATGCAACGGAGCACCAGTTATTGCTGCATCTGCAATTACCTCTTGTATGGAAATAATGTCGGGGTTCCGCACATGAGAGAAAACCAAGACATTTAATTCTGCAGCCAATTGATACAACCGAAACATTTCATCCGAAGAAGCTTTTGGCAGATAGCCAATCGGTACGCCAATACCAATTCCTCCTTCCGCTAAGGAAAGTTTGATATTGGTCACCATTTTATTGGTCTCCTCTGCAGTAAGTTTGTCGGTATAAGAAGGTGGTAATATTTTAAACAACATATCAATGGTGGATTCACCTGCCATCATTTTCTGACGTAAAGTTTCAACGCTGGGCTGGTACTTTTCAAAAGACTTAAACCTTTCAAAAGGCCAGCATACACTTGCACCATAATTAATAAGTGCTTTTGATTTACGTAACGCATACCATTGTTCTAAATGGTCTATTCCCCATTCCAGTTCCAATGCTGTAGTAATACCGTCATGCAACTGGTATTCCTGTTCCACATTGCTTCTGCCATGTACATGCAAATCAATAAAACCGGGAGCCACTACCAAACCAGCCACATTAATCATCTCTTTTCCTTTCAATGGTTCAGAACTGATTTGTACAATACGGTTATTGAGGATGCCCACATTTTTGATGGCATCTAGTTTAGTTTCGGGGTCTATAACCCGGCCGCCTGTCAATACAATGTCATAAATGGTATTTGATTGGGCTTTAACCAAATTGAAAAAGCAAGTCGTAATGAAAAGAATGAAGAATAAGGCTTTAAGGAATTTTGTCATAATAGTTTGTTTGTGAAATGTCAATATATTATCAATTGTCTCTTTTTTACCTAAACAAACGCTTATCTTTTTCGTCTTGTGACTCGTCCTGAAAAAAGTTTACACTTTTTGGTTAAAAGTCCTGATTCAAATTTACAGGGTGTCACTCGTTATGTGACTTCATTGTCATAATCCTATTACTGCCAACTTATAAATACTACCACAATCAGTTATACATTTAGCATCAGTACCTCATCAACTCTTGATCCACGTCATCAATCCAACGCAGTATTCCTCCACTCATATTCAATAAATTGCTAAATCCATGTTGTTGCAATTTCGCTATCGCCAAAACGCTGCGCCCTCCACTTTTACAATGGACAATTACGGGGATGTGACGCTGGATAAGAGCAATTTGCGATTCGATGTTTTTTAAAGGAATGTTTAATCCGCCAATATTTACCAGATCAAACTCCAAAGGTTCGCGTACGTCAATGATCTGAATCTCTATTCCTTCATCCACCATTTTTTTTACTTCAATGGGAGTGACTTCTTTTAGCTTATTGTCATTTTCGTTATGGTAAGGGTTACAAAATTCCTCATAGTCGATTAGCGCATGTATGGTTGGTTTGTTGCCAGACACAGGGTTATCTGGATTACGCCTAATATTTAAAAATCGGATAGTAAAATCCAGACTGTCGAAAAGTAAGAGCCTCCCGTTAAGGGTTTTACCTATTCCAGCCAGAACTTTAATGGCTTCATTCGCCTGCATAGAACCAATGATGCCAGGCAATACACCCATCACTCCGCCCACACTGCAAGATGGAACCATTTCCGGAGGTGGAGGGTCAGGAAAAAGATCGCGGTAATTTGGGCTTCGGGTGCCATCATCAAGCAGTTCATTGAAAACACTCACTTGCCCTTCAAATTGAAATATCGCACCGTAGATCAATGTCTTCTTCAGCAACACGCATGCATCATTCACCAGATAGCGAGTGGGTAAATTATCGGAGCCGTCAATTACAACATCATAATTTGCAACAATATCCATTGCGTTTTCTGAATTCAGAATACACTGATGAATTTCAATTTTTACGTGAGGGTTTAAGGCTTCAAGACGCTCTTGTGCCTTGATGGTTTTTGGTTTGGCAATATCTTTGGAATCATACAATATTTGCCGTTGCAAATTACTTACATCTACAGTGTCAAAATCCACAATGCCGATCCGCCCTACACCTGCTGCGGTCAAATAATATAAGGCCGGAGAACCAAGCCCCCCTGCCCCGATTACCAGAACACTGCCCGATTTTAATTTTTGCTGACCTTCCAACTTCAGGTCTGGTAATAAAATCTGCCTGCTATAACGTAATAATTCTTGCTGTGTGAACATTGACCCCATCTGATTGGATCATTAAAGTTACTTAGGGAAATGGGGATTTAAAATTATTTCTAGCCGTTGCTTGATCGTTAAAATGCAAATCCATATTTTAATAGTTGATATTATTTCGCCAAACTCAATACTGCCATGATCAAAATCACTGAAAAGCCAATCGATGTGCAAAAAATAATAGATATAGCATCTGCCTTGGGTGCTGGTGGCCTTAATGTCTTTATAGGAACAGTACGAAGCATGACTAATCATAAAAATGTGCGGTGGCTGGAATATGAATCGTATGAAAGTATGGCCGTGGCAGAAATTAAAAAAATAATTGATGTGGCAACAAGTCGTTGGGGGCTGATGGGTTATGCAGTTAGCCATCGTGTTGGCACCCTAAAACCAGGAGAAATAGCAGTAGTGGTAGCCGTTTCCACCTCTCACCGAAAAGAATCATTTGAGGCGTGCCAATTCATTGTAGATGAGTTAAAGGCAAAAGCTCCTATTTGGAAGAAAGAAGTATTTGAAGATGGGGAAGAATGGGTAGCTGCCAGGCCACAAATGACCGTGCATTCCAATTAAGGTCTCTAAAAACTCCTTTTGACCTTCTCCTTTTGTAGAAGGATTGAGGATGAGGAAAGAATTCTTAAGAAAGATAAAACCTCTCTGCCTAAGCCGTGAAGTTTTTTTATATCTGGCTAATTAACATCACTCCCACCGTTACTATGGCCAGCGCAACAAGCATCGCCAAACTTATTATTACAAAAAGATCCCGGTTGATGGGGTTAAGATGTAAATCCGGAAAATGAATTTTACCAAGGTTTTTCATACGCCAACTATTTAATAGACACCATAAAAATACAGCTCCTAGTGCTGAATAGTTGGTCAAACCTGTACTCAATTTGATTGAGGTAAGATTTTTTGCATTAACAATAACATCTCTAACCAAATTTTAAAAAAAAATTCAACCAACTGTTTAAGTCTCGTCTGGAATTACTTAATAAATTGACAGTTATGAAGAAGTCAAATTTTGGCGGCAATTGTTTTCTTTACTAAATGCAGATAGCATCCGGTTAAAAAAGTGAAATTTTTCTCACTTTTGACCAAAAAAAAGATCGTCAGGAGTGTTTGCATTGAAAAGCACTCTACTGTCAGGAATGTTAATTAGATGGACGTCATTCTTTGATAAAAAATCCCGTGGACTGATTTCTCCGGTTTCCCGGAATCTCAAAAGATGATTTAAAGCAAGCGGTTCCCAAATGGTAAATAAAGGCTCTGGCAATTTTCCCTCCGAGTCATAAAAGCAGGTGGCCATTTTTTTTGGGTCTTGATTGGAGATCAGGAATTTTAAAGCATTTTCATCTACGAAAGGCATGTCAACCGCTACAGCAAGCCATGCTTTTTTTGGATGAAGATCAAATGCAGAGAGGATTCCATTTAATGGGCTTTCAAAATCAAACTTATCGTGAATGGGGTTGAGGTGCAAAGGTGTTTCCTGCTCTTTCTTACAGGAAACAAAAACTTTAGCGCAAAATTTATTCAGTAAATCGAACAGATGCACTCGTTGTGGTTTTCCGTGATAGTCAATGAGCCCTTTATCTCTGCCCATCCGGTTGCTTCTTCCACCGGCAAGCACTAGTCCATAAATACCATCACTCTTCACTTTCTCTTAAAGTCTTTCTTGCCACCCGTCTTCTCCATTAATTTAACTTCCTCTATTACAATATCGTGCGACAAAGCTTTACACATATCGTAAATTGTGAGCGCAGCAATGGATGCTCCCGTGAGTGCTTCCATTTCCACTCCTGTCTTGCTCGTAATCACAGCAGTGGAATCAATTATAACTTTTTCCTTATTTATAGAAATTACAATCTGACAATCTTCCAATCCTAGAGGATGGCAAAACGGGATGAGCTCATGCGTCTTCTTCGCACCCATTACACCGGCAATAATAGCAGTTTGAAACACCGGGCCTTTTTTGGTGATCAACTCATCACCCCTCATTTTGCTTAAAATTTCTTTACCAAGAAAGATTACTGCCTGCGCTTTGGCAACTCGCCTGGTAACTTTCTTATCCGACACATCTACCATCTGTGGATTACCTGTTTTACTGATGTGCGTAAATTGTTTTTTCATTGACGTGAAGTATCTATCTTACTTTCTCAAATTTAGTCAAAACATGACCAGTGTTCAGGAAGCTACCGCAATAATTCTTTCACATTTATTCAAATCACAAAAGGAAGCAGTTGAATTGAGCCATGCCATTGGAAGGATTCTGGGAGAGCAGGTATTCGCGGATCGCGACTTCCCTCCTTTTAATCGTGTTTCAATGGACGGCATTGCAATTCAATCAAAATCGATTCAAAGTGGTCGAATAGAATTTACTATCGAAGCGATGCAAGCTGCCGGAACACCTCAGCTAAAACTAAAAAATCCTGAAGCGTGCATTGAGGTGATGACAGGTGCTCCTTTACCTGAAGGAACAGATGCTGTTGTTCGTTATGAAGATGTTGAAATTAAAAATAGCGTTGCAAAAATTTTGATTGATGCAATTATTGCAGGTCAAAATATTCATCCGCAAGCCCAGGACGCCAAACAAAATCAACAATTACTTTTTCCTGGATTAAAAATTTCGCCCGCTGAAGTGGCCTTACTCGCATCCGTTGGGAAGAGCAAAGTACAGGTTTTTAGTTTTCCTAAAACGGCAATTATTTCAACCGGTGATGAACTAGTGAATATAGATCAAACTCCATTACCTCATCAAATCAGAAGATCGAATGACACCGCCCTTCAAGCTGCATTAATTGAATTGGGTTGTCAACCTCATAAATTTCATGTGGGCGACTCAAGGGAATCACTGGAAAATGACTTAACGAAAATTTTTCAGGATCATGAACTCATCATCCTTTCGGGAGGCGTTTCAAAAGGTAAATTTGATTTCATTCCTGAGGTACTGGAATCATTGGGCGTACAAAAACTTTTTCATCAGGTGAGCCAAAAACCAGGGAAGCCGTTTTGGTTTGGCGTTTCAGAAAAGCATACCGTTTTTGCACTGCCTGGAAACCCTGTTTCCACCTATATGTGTTTTTACCGATACATCAAACCGTGGTTGATGAAAAGTCTGGGTTCAGAGCCAATACAATCTGAAGCAATATTGGCCAAAGACTTCCACTTTAAACCTCCACTCACTTATTTTCTTCAAGTCAAAATAAAAAATGAAGACGGCAAACTGATGGCCTACCCTGATGCTGGTGGTGGTTCTGGTGATTTTGCAAACCTTAAAGATGTAGATGGGTTTCTTGAACTTCCATTGGAGAAAAATGAATTTAACGTGGGAGAAGTTTTTCCGTATTATTCGTTTCGCCAATGAGTTCTTAATTCACTAATTTTGAAGTATGAACATTAAGCAGTTAAAAATAAAAGGTTATAAATCTATTGGGGAGATAGTTTTGGATTCACCAAATCCATTCAGTGTTTTTGTAGGAGCCAATGGGGCAGGTAAGAGTAATATTTTTGAAGCACTAGAATTTTTGAATTTTTGCAACGTAATGCACTATCAGGAAGCTATTAAGTTTTTTGGGAATACTGAAGAT
>JANOLM010000166.1:0-2444 GCA_031419815.1 Bacteroidia bacterium | reverse complement strand
TCCATCTCATTATTCATAAAAAAACCAGAACCATCTACAATAACAGTAGAACCATATCCGCCATTCAAAGTAGTAGTCACAGAAACTGCATTGCCTTCTTTGTCGACAACTGATAAGTGTGTAGTCTGATCCGATTCTCCGGTTAAACTTCCTTCTTTAATGGAAGCGCTGGATGTCGCCTTATTCATATCGAATGTCTTCATGCGGGAAGTCGTATAAACAGAATCCATTAGCATGTCCACAGGAACATCGAAGAAGTCAGGATCGCCTAAGTGTGCAGCTCTGTCGGCATACACTCTTCGTTCTGCTTCCGTCAGTAAGTGAGTTGTTTTTGTGGAGTTCCATCCCCACTCAGAAATTGGAAATGGCTCTACTGATTTTAACAATTGCATTAGCGCAACACCTCCGCTGGATGGAGGGGGCATTGAAATAATTTTATAGCCTTTATAAAAACCCGTGATTGGTTTTCTCCAGACGGCCTGGTAGTTTTTTAAATCATCATCTGTAATGATTCCTTTGCCACGTGTCATTTCAGATACCAGATCATCTGCAGTTTTGCCTTCGTAAAATCCAGCTTTGCCGTTATCGCGAATACGCTCAAGTGTATTGGCAAGATCAAGCCAATGAATAATGTCGCCTTCTTTCCATTCTTCTTTTAAGAGAAAATCCGGACTCACTGTATTAAGTCTCACTAAATCTTTTTGTATTTCATTAAGACCACTGGCTTCCTTCTTTGTCAATTGAAAACCATTTCGTGCCAGATCGATAGCTGGTTGCACCAAATCTTTCCATGGCAGTTTACTGAATTTAGCATGAGCTTCAACCAAGCCTGCCACTGTTCCTGGAATGCCCGATGCAAGATGACCTTCTGTACTTAATCCTTCTACCAATTCGCCCGCCTCGCCAATGTACATAGTAGGCGTTGCGGCAGCTGGTGCTTTTTCACGATAGTCAAGTGCCGCGATACTGTCGCTTGCAAGGCGAAGCAACATAAAACCTCCGCCTCCAATATTTCCGGCCACGGGATAAACAACTGCAAGTGCAAATTGGGTGGCGATGGCGGCATCAATTGCATTTCCTCCCTTCTTTAAAATATCCAAACCCACCTGTGAGGCAATCGGATGTGCCGATACCACCATGGCAGATTCGGCAATGAGCCCACTAATTTTTTCCTTGCGGTTATCTTTTGTGCCGCAGGCAACGGCTGTTATTGCCAACAGAATGATGAAGAAGCACTTCATGGAAAATGGTTTTGGTTTTTCGTTATAAATGTATTACTTCAAAACTAATTAAAATCATGAGCCTAAGAAAAGAAAAAACTGCCCGGCTAAAGTTGAGCGTTCTGGATCAAACGATCCGTTTGATTGGAAAAAAATCTTTCGATGATGTATATGTGGACGATATCTGCGCCAAGGTTAAAGTCTCTAAGGTTACACTCTTTAAGTACTTCCCTCAAAAGGAAGACATCTTGTTATACTTTTTCAGAATTTGGTGCTTGAGGCGGGTCGTTGAATTAAAAGCAAAGCCCAAGGAAGGCATACACGGTATTCTTTATTTATTCGAAAAGCTCGGTGACGCATATGAGGCCAATCCTGGAGTTATCTTAAGTTTGTTCGCTTACCTTGCAGATTTGAAACGCACACCACGACCTTTTTCTGTGAAGGTGGAGGAAAAGCGATTTCTGTTTCCTGACAATCCTGATATCGCTTCCATTGAAATCCAATCCGTGGATCAGATGATTGAAAAATTTACCTTGGAGGCTATTTTTAAAAAAGAAATTACAAAGACAACTTCTACCCGGGATATTACCAACCTACTCTGTACGATATTTTACGGAGGTGTTGTGATGGCACACATCAATCAACTTAGCCCAATAAAATATTTTTTCAAGAAAAATGTGGAAATGGCGCTCAAGGGATTGCAATAAGTTTTGAGTTTAAAGTTTCGAGCTGCGCGTTTCTTAATGACTTTGCAAGAAAAGTGATGACTTGGTGCTTGAATCTTTTTACCCCTTCATCTTCACCTGCTTAGTCCCTTGCTTCTCAAATACGCGAATACGAATTCTGCCCACGCCAATTTTCTTGTGATGAGTATGATTCTTGTACCATCCATGATGATAGCGCGGCTTGGCAACATTTACCGTATGGTAGTTTTTGGAACTACACCCAACCATACCTGAGCAAAGTAAGAAAGCAAACAGAATCTTTCGCATAGTTTTCTACGACCCTAAAAATAGTACTTTTATTTCTTCGGAATGAGGCTTAAATTTAGAATGTCCAATGGCAGTGACTTATGATTAATCGGGTATAGATGAAAACCTTTGAAACGCTCTCAGAAGCTATGGCAGATCTTTCTTCACGGGGCTATAACAATGATTTTAATTTACACCCGGAATGGATTGAGTGCCCACCGCTGAATTTACGATTCGGCCCACCTGATTTTCA
>JANOLM010000165.1:0-7739 GCA_031419815.1 Bacteroidia bacterium | reverse complement strand
TTGGTCAGACCTTGGATCGTGGGCATCCTTACATGACAACTCTAAGCGCGATGAGCATAACAATTCCATAGATGCCGATGCTATGACGTATGATACGCGCAATTCGGTAATTAAAGGACCAGAAGATAAGTTAATTGTAGTGCAAGGTTTGAATGGCTACCTGGTTGGTGCATTTGACAATGTTGTCATCGTTTGTGAAAAGGATAAAGAAGAACTTTTCAGAAGGTTTGTAACCGACCTGAAAGCAAAATCCAACGGTACTGATTATTTGTAAGTTTTTTGTCTGAGCACTTCGTAGATAGCGATACCCGTTGCGACTGAGACATTTAACGATTCGATCTTTCCACGCATTGGAATTTTGACAACATGGTCGGCTTCTTTCAGAAGTTGGGAAGAGATACCATCTTCCTCGCTGCCCACAATCAATGCAACAGGTGCTTTAAAATCCAATTCGTAAAGTGACCTATCTGCTTTTTCGGTACAGGCAATTACCTGTATGCCACTTTCCTTTAAATATTGAATTGTCTTTTTCATATTGCTGGTTCTACAGACTGGCAAATGACTAAGAGCGCCTGCGGAAGTCTTCATCGCATCACCGGTGATGGGAGCATTTCCCGTGTCACCAATTATGATTCCATCTAAACCTGCACACTCGGCCGTGCGGGCAATTGCCCCGAAGTTGCGAACATCAGTTATCCGGTCTACGATCAGGAAAAAGGGTTCGCGGCCATCGCTGTAGATTTTATCAATGATGTTTTCCAATGGAGCAAATTGCACCGCTGACAACATACAAATCACCCCTTGGTGATTTTTCATTGAAAGACTATTTAGTTTTGGTAATGGCACAAAGGTGAAGGGAACTCCACGGTTTTTAGCCAGGTTGATCAACTCTTTCGCCAAATCGTTATTCAGACCGGATTGTATAAAAATCTTTTCAATATCCCGGCCTGCTTTGATGGCTTCCATCACAGCCCGTGTGCCGAAGATCATTTCTTTTTGTTCCATTGCCGTAATATTAACAGATTCAAAGTTCAAAATTCAAGATTCCCTGATTTTGAATTTTGAACCTTAAATTTTGAATTTATCAAAACCGGCTCTTGCGCCACAAATCAATTGTGCTAAACCAGGATTCCGTGAAGCGCCTTTCGCGAATGAGCACAAAGTATTCGGGGTCATAGACGCTTCCGGTTTTTACAAACGTGAAACTTTGTCTGGAGCTTCTGTAATTCCAAGTTTCATTTTGTGCAGTTTTTATTACTTCATCCGGGGCACCATAAATCAGGTAGATCATGCCTCGGTCAGTTTTCCAGCCTTCTTTGTACGAACTAAAGTAGAGGTTAGCCAATTCTACTTTTCGGAAATAACTACGCATAAAGTTCTTTGCCCGCTCTTTGTCTCGGGTGATATCCAAAATAACTTTATCGAATTTGGCTTTGTCGCCTTTAGAATTTTTAAGCTCAGCAAACTCTTCTTGGGCACACACATAAATCAATGGATTTACAAGGTCTTCCACTCGGGTATATTTTGGATAAGCTTCAGTGGTACATCGAAAAGCAATTCCTTCTGATGATGATGTGTCTTCCTGCAGAAGATACAATCCCTGAGAGGTAAATTTTATTTTATTTTCGTTTTCTAGTGTAAAAGTAGAATCGTGAAATAGAAACCGATCAACGGCCGATTCACTCTCCACAAATGGTGGCGAAGCTGGATTAAAAACATTTTTGTAAAAAGAGATACGCAAAGGCTTTCCCGAACCGCTTCCATGGATTGTATATTCGCTCTTTGAAGAAATGAATGGCTTGTTTACAATACCACTTGTCCCCATCAAATATCCATTGACGGGATAATTAGCCTCAATGGTTTTAAAGTAAACCCAACTTTTTGATGCTTGCGTGTTGCTAACCTTTGCTACCAACAGCCAGGGCTTGTCAGGTATTGGGAAGGCAAGCACACCTGTCTTTTTTCCATTCGCGAATATCGGTGCCTGGATTTCCTCAGGCGTAATTTCAGTGCCTTCACGTTGACTAAAAGAGTCGCGTCTTTGCCAGGTTATGACGCAACTTTCCGGAGTAAACTGAACAGTGGCAACCTGAAGCGAATAATAAATTTTGATCTGGTTTTGCTCCTTTACAAGCTTTAGCTGCATGTCAAGCTCATTTTGAGGATTATACAAATAATTCAGATTGAGGCTGCCGATAGCCTGGCCAAAACCTGATAGGGTTATAAAGAAAAGCACAAGGCTAAAAAGGTTTTTCATTGACTTTGAAGGCAAAATCTTAAAAGTTTAGAGATATAGCGAACACTAAAATTACAACGATAAATCGGATTCCTTCTTTTACTTTTGTGCAACAAAATTTTAACAATGTCAAAGGTCTTCACCACCGAAATCACCTCAGAGAGCATTCCATCAGATAACCCTATCCACCAGCGATTGCTCAAAGCCTATGTTCTGGCTCAAGATTTTGTACACGGAGAAGTGCTGGAGGTTGGCTGTGGCGAAGGAAGGGGCATTGATTTGATCATTGATAAATGTAAAAGCTATACGGCTATTGACAAAATTGAACCGGTTATTGATCAGCTCCGCAAAAAATATCCTTTCGGTAAATTTCTAAGTGGAAACATTCCGCCCTTAACTCAGTTTTCTGATAATTTTTTTGATCGCATTTTTAGTTTTCAGGTGATTGAACACATTGAAGATGATCACTTATTTCTTTCTGAAATCAACCGAATTCTAAAACCCGGTGGAATAGCCCTGATTACCACACCCAACAGGCCAAGATCGCTTTCGCGGAATCCATGGCACACGCGTGAGTACACGGCACAAGAACTTACCGATCTGGCTAAAAAATATTTTTCTAGCGTAGAAATGAAAGGCATTACTGGTAACGAAAAAATTCAACAATATTACGAACGCAACAAAAAGTCGGTTGACAGGATAATGCGCTTTGATGTTTTGGATTTGCAACACAAACTGCCGGCTTCTGTGCTGCGAGTGCCTTACGAATTGTTAAACAGGTTAAACAGGAATAAGCTAAAAGATACAGCTGATGAACTTGTGAGGAGCATCCGGCACGAAGATTATCTTTTAACCGATGCTGCTGAAACAGCATTGGATTTGTTTTTGATTGCGAAGAAATAGCAACTAATCAGTTGAGGTTTAAAAAGGTCTGTGGCGATTTAGTTTTGCAATAGTTAGTTAAAGGATTTCTACTGGGTAGAAACCCATTCCGCCACTTTCTCCTTGAAAAAATTTTCTATTTCGGCTTTGGTTACTTTGTATTTGGGGCTGAGGTGTCCAATCTCCTCATCGTCAATGCGGTTTCCATTGGTAAGCATGATGGTAATCAATTTTGGTTCTAGGTATGGCTTGAATGAAATGGAGGATTCAATAATCTCGTGAAGTGTGGCACCCGCCAACGAAATGGCATACAAGTCGTAATAGTCACGGAATTTGATCCGGTCAAACATGGCACCAATCTTCATGGCGGCAATGGTTATTGGGTCGGGCAGCGTAATCTGGCCTTTGTAGGGTATGTATTTCCCAATTGGCTTTTTGTTTTCGTTGTCTGCAAAGAAGGTAACTTTCACCTCATCGACAACCAAGTCAATTTGGTTGGGCGCAGTATATTTTATGGTTACCGAGTCGAACTCTTTGGTTAAAGATTCAAGTATTTTTTTTTCGTTAATGCCAACCAGAACTTGCCGTGGGTTCTCTGCCCATAGGCAAAAATCAAGATCTTCGCTAATCCTATGTTCCAGTTGAAGAGCCAGCGCTGTCCCGCCAATAAATGTAAACTCCTTTATCAACTCCAACTGCGCAAGTTTTTCAAAGACTTGTTTGGTATTCGCGTTTAAGACGTTCATAAGGATTATTTTGACTGAATATGTGGCGGATGTATTTTTCCGGATGGGCTATTTTAAAATATAGCCAGCCTAAAAAAACATTAAGGTCGTGGTAACGCGGCTCACGGATCAATATTTGGTTTTCCCAAATAGACTGAATGGTATCCTTAGCGAAAACCTTGAAAAGTGCATTCAGGTGGGGGATGTCTCCAAAGAGCAATACCGTTTCAATCAGCAAGGGATCGGGAATTTGCCCAGGCGACTTTACGGCATAGCTCCAGAACATCTTTTGATCCAACATTTCCTGGGCGAGCCAGCTTCTGTCTTTGATGGGAAGGGAGGTCATCTCACTAATATAAGGATTTTTGCAGCTATGTTAGAACGAACTTAGGTTAATCACCTACTCTTTCATCTGAAGATTCGCAACATGCTTCTCATAAGCATCTTCATATTTCTTCGCCAAATCATGTTCGCCATTTTCGTGAAGGATGCGCTGCAAGTCGCCTAGAATGAACAAACTCTTTCTAAGCTCCAATGTTACACCTTGGCCGTTGTTGATGAGGTATGTAGCCATTTCATCGGCACGGTCACCAGCTACCTTCGCAATTTCAATGGCCTTTTCTTTCTCGCCCACTTTGAACAATAACTCCACTGTTCCAGGCACTGTTTGATCATAGGGTACACTCTTGTCAGGCATTCTTTCAAGACTAAATAGCACTACTTTTCTGGCCTTCTCCATTTTATTTTCTGTTGGTCCTTCGGCAGGGATAGTCTCCGTCACATTTTGAGTTTCAGTCTCGTATTCCGCAATCAACATTTCAGCCAGGTCGTTTAACGAGCTTCGGTGGTTAAGTACAAAACCACGGTAGTCTTCATTGTAATACACCTTGGGGTTATCAAGACCACGATATTGATATTTGTTAATCATGTTATCAAACATCACTTCCGTGCTCACAAAATTCCTTCTTGGGTCTGGATTTTTTATTGGCAACAATCGCATGGCCATACCTTCTTGAATAGTGTATGGTGTTAAATCAATATTAACCTGAGAAAGGGAAGTGTTGTTAAAATAAAGTGGACGCTCCCAATTATTGGTAACAATTAAATCAATAATGGCAAGGTCTTTCTTTTCCAAGCCTCCGCGCAAAAGTCTCCATTGCATTCTGTCTACTACAAGGCTATCCATCCCTTTTGGAATGATACCTTTTGCGAGAACGTCTGCCTTATCAACATCAAGCGTCATGATTTTACTTGGGATAATATTGCGATCACCATTTCTGAGTTGCGGATAATTCTTGCTCAACAGACCAATGTATTGCTTGGCATCAATGCTGGCGATTTTTAAATCGGCAAAAGGAAGATAATCATTAGGGCCTCCTTGCTGATAATCCTTTAGGGCGAGTGTAAATGGAAAGGGTTTTGATTCATAGGCGGGGCGCATCATTTGATCAATGTACCAATCAGTATTGAAATAGCTTAATACAACAACTCTCACATCCGTGCGGAAGCCTTCTGTCTCTTGCACATACCACAATGGGAATGTGTCGTTGTCTCCACCGGTGAAGATGATGGCGTTTGGCGCGCAAGTAGCTAAATAATTTTTAGCAGAGTCAACAGAGAAGAACCTATCTGATCGATCATGATCATCCCATCCCTCAAATGCCATAAGTGCAGGTGCCGATAGGGCAAGCAATGTGGCAACAACCGCTGATTTTTTTAAATTTTTTAGATAGCGGTTAAAGAATTCTGCAATGGCAATTACGGCAAAGCCAATCCAGAAGGCAAAGGCATAGGTAGAGCCTGCATAAATGTAATCCCGTTCGCGTGGTTCAACTGGGGGAGAGTTTAAATAGACAACAATGGCTACCCCCAACATAATAAAAAGTAGCCCTACCACGGCAAAGTTTTTTGTGTCTTTTAAAAATTGATAGAACATCCCAATCAAACCGAGAACAAAAGGGATCATGAAGTAATTGTTCCGTCCGCGGTTTTCAGCCAATGCCTGCGGCACTTTCTCAAACCAATTGGTGGGTGCGAGCCAATCGGCACCTTGCTCATCGCTTTCGCGGCCGGCATAGTTCCACATAAAATAGCGAACGTACATGGTGCCAATCTGATGCCGGAACATAAAATATAGATTTTGGCTAAACGTTGGTTTTTCACCCTCTTTTAAACCAAGAATACTCTTATAGGTTTCTTTGTGCTCAGCGTTCCACGCTCGCGGAAAAATAGTTTCGTGACCAGGTTCGTATTCATATTCGAATTTCCGGTCAGTGATTTCGTATTTTTCTTTTCCTTTGGTATAAACCGGGGCTCCGTATTTAATGCCAATGGCTTCGGCTGTAAAATAAGGTCCATAAACAAGAGGGCGGCTTCCATATTGTTCACGCTTAAGATAGCGGACAAAACTCATTACATCTTTAGGGGCATTCTCATTGATGGGGGGATCGAAATTGGAACGGATAACAATGGTTGCGTAAGAACAATACCCTATCAGGATAAAAGTGGTAGCAAGTAAAAAAGTATTGATGACGGGTTTGTTGTTAATATGTGTATAGCGTATGCTAAAAATTAAAGTCCCTATTAAAAGCAAGCAAAAAACTATTACGCCTGACCCGAAAGGCAAACTGAGATTGTTTACAAAAAATACTTCGAACCCAGCAGCCAATGAAGGAAGCCCGGGTACAATTAGATCGTTGATGAAAATAACAATACCAACACTGATCGCCAGAGCAGCAATGACACCCCATCGGCTAGGTTGGTATTTTTTGAAATAGTAAATCAGACCCAATGCAGGCACCGTCACTAAATTCAGCATGTGAATGCCAATTGACAAGCCCATGATATAGGCTATTAAAATGAGCCATCTATTGGCTTTGCTTTCATCTTCGATTACCTCCCACTTCAAAACTCCCCACACTACAATAGCTGTGAAGAAGGATGACATCCCATACACCTCACCCTCCACAGCCGAAAACCAGAATGAATCAGAAAAAGTGTAGGTCAATGAGCCAATTAATCCGGCACCCATTAAAACCCAAGTTTTTTCTGCAGTCAATTCATTTAGTTTGGAGATGCCCATTAGCTTTCGGGCGAGCAGAGTAATAGACCAAAACAGAAAAAGAATGGTAAATGCACTGGCTAGCACGCTCATGAAGTTGATCCAGTATGCAACTTTGGTTACATCGCCAAAAGATAAAAACGAGAAAATCCTGCCGAGCAACATAAACAAGGGCGCGCCAGGCGGGTGAGAAACCATTAGTTTATAGGAAACGGCAATGAACTCGCCAACGTCCCAGTAGCTGGCGGTTTCTTCAAACGTTATACAAAAGGTGATCAAGGCGATACCGAACACGATCCAACCTGTTATATTATTTATCTTCTGAAAGTTCATGGGGGATACGTTGATTCGTTGATTTGAGAATTTGAAGATTTGTTGATTTGTTGATTTGGCTAATAGGTGATCTTGACTTCTAATGTGAAAATATTATAAGGGGCGAAAATAGGGAAAATTGTCCATAAACAGTCCATAGTCTTGAGTCTTGAGGAGTCTTGAGTTCATAGTCTTGAGTTGTGAGTCTTTAGTCTTGAGCCTAAAGTTGTAGAGGGAAACAATTTAATTCACCACAGACTTAATAAACTCACGACTAAAGACTCACGACTATTTATTTGTACACCACAATGTAAAACAGTACCCACATCAAAAATATTATCACATACGAACAAAGCACAATGATCCAGGCTTGTTTTCTTTCCTTGCGGGAAAAGAAATGTACTCCTGTAACCAAAAGAACCCAGTAGAATATTTCAAAAAGATTAAGGGCTTTCAGCGGATAAACGTATTGCGGGTCAACCTCAGAGTAGTCGGCAAAATTCATTAGGGAAAAAGGGTAGAA
>JANOLM010000164.1:0-4384 GCA_031419815.1 Bacteroidia bacterium | reverse complement strand
GTTGAAAATGATTCCACTATTTCCACATGCTTGAATTTTCCATTCAATGCTTAGTTCATAATTTTCATAAACGCCCTCGGTGACAATATCGCCACCATCACCCGTTTGCCAATCCTTCTTGTTGGTGGCATCCAGGTAAAGCGCTCCATCCTTTACTTTCCAGGCAGCACCAATTTTATCGCTTTTAAATTTTCTCCAACCAGTGGTAGTTGATCCATCAAATAATAATTTCCACCCGTCTTTTTTCTCTTTTTTTGAAAGCGTATTGGGGGATTGTGCTAGTGCCATGAAAGACAACGCCAGTAATACTAATACAATAGATTTCTTCATAGTCAATGTTCTTTTTCGCCATCCAATGATAACACATAACGCGCCATGCTTTCTGCATTCTCTGTAGAGATGTCGGCATGGGCTGCCATTGGTATTTCGCCCCAATTACCCTGGCCACCTGCAATGATTTTTTGCGCCAGCATTTTTACATTGGCTTCTGTAAATTCATATTTCTTGGCTACATCGGTATGCGATGGGCCTATAATTTTATTTGTGGCGTGATGACATGTTTTACAGTCACTTGCTTTTACTAATGCTTCACCTTGCGCGATCAAATCAACAGCAGGCTTACTTTCAGTTGACTCATTAACATTAAACTCCTCTGTACTTTTCTTTTCCTTTGGGCCACAGGCAATAATGGTGGCAGCCAATGTGCCCATCATAAACAGAACTATTATTTTCTTCATTTTTTATTTAGTTTAAATTATGCCTAGTACTTTTTTATTGAGTTTAGGATTTTTTCCTACTGACGCAAAATCGTCAAATGCTTTTTCTGTTACCCTTATAATATGATCTTTAATAAAAGGGGCTCCTTCTTCTGCGCCTTGTTCCGGATGTTTAATACAACACTCCCATTCTAACACGGCCCAACCGTCATAGTTATATTGCGCTAGTTTAGAAAAAATAGATTGAAAATCTACTTGACCATCGCCAAGCGAACGAAAACGTCCAGGGCGGTTGATCCAATCCTGATAGCCACCATACACGCCACTTTTTCCGGATGGATTAAACTCCGCGTCCTTAACATGGAACATCTTTATAAACGAATGATAGAAGTCAATGTATTGAAGATAATCCAACTGTTGGAGAACAAAGTGACTTGGATCATACAATATGTTAGCCCGTGTATGTTTTCCAGTTGCTTCCCAAAAACGTTCGAAGGTGATACCATCGTGAAGGTCTTCACCCGGATGTATTTCGTAACACAAATCGACCCCTACTTTATCAAATGCATTTAGGATTGGAAGCCAGCGCTTCGCCAATTCTTTGAACCCATCTTCCACTAAACCAGAAGGCCGCTGTGGCCAGGGATAAACGGTGTGCCACATCAAAGCGCCAGAAAATGTTGCATGAGCATTCAGGCCAAGGTTTTTGCTAGCTTTTGCAGCAGACTTTAATTGGTCTACCGCCCAGGCAGTCCGCTCTTTTGGTTTGCCGTGAACAGCTTTGGGAGCAAAACCATCAAACATAATATCATACGCAGGATGAACTGCCACTAATTGGCCTTGCAGATGAGTGGACAATTCCGTGATTTTCAATCCACAAGATTCTACGGTCTCTCGAATTTCATCTGCATAATCTTTGCTTTCGGCAGCCTTCTTTAGATCGATACATCGGGCATCCCAAGAAGGAATTTGCACGCCAACATATCCCAACGAAGCTGCCCATTTACAAATCGTTTTTAGATTATTGAACGGAGGCTCATCGCCCATAAACTGCGCGAGGAAAATTGCTGGGCCTTGTATTGTTTTCATTTTAATTATTCTTTTCGTTTAAGCACATTCATATTCACCTCATCCCCAACCCTTCTCCCGGGAAGAAGGGAGCAGATTCTCAGATCTGATTACTATTGTCTTTCGATTATGATTAGTTTCGGGAATTAAACTTCAAATGCAGTCCATTTCTCTTTGCTCTGGCCGCTCTTGACCACGGTATCAATAAATGCCATTCCTCTAATGCCATCCTCAACAGATGGGAAATCTACTTCCGGAGGTTTTGTGCCGTCAATTCTGGCAGATAAAGTCAATGCAAAATTTCGATACAGATTGGCGAAAGCTTCCAAGTATCCTTCTGGATGGCCTGCTGGAGTCCGACAATTGTGAACGGCACTTGGTGATAAATGTCCGTTTGTGCCGGCTCGTAATATCTGCGTTGGTTTGTCATGCCATCTTACAATGAGTGTATTGGGTTCTTGTTGAGCCCACTCCAATCCACCGTTCTCTCCGTATATCCGAATTTTCAGTGCGTTCTCTTCACCTGCAGCCACCTGAGATGCCATTAAAACTCCGGCTGCACCATTATCAAATTTCAACAACACATTTCCATCATCATCCAGCGCCCTGCCTTCAACCATGATATTAAGGTCTGCACACATATGAGTTATCTTAAGACCCGAAACATATTCCGCAAGATGCGCTGCGTGTGTTCCAATATCACCCATGGCTCCAGCCTTACCAGATTTCTTAGGGTCTGTTCTCCAGGCAGCTTGCTGATTTCCTTCTCTCTCGCTTAGCTTGCTCAACCAACCTTGAGGATACTCAACAAATATTTTTCTGATCTTACCAAGTGCGCCATCTTTTACCATGGCTTTGGCTTGCTTCACCATCGGGTAACCGGAATAGGTATGCGTGAGAAGCAATATCAATCCGGTTTCTTCCACCTTCTTCTTCAATTGCTTTGCTTCATCCAAGGTAAATGTGATTGGTTTTTCGACCACTACGTGAAAGCCTTTGTCCAATGCCATCATAGCCGGAGCAAAGTGAGCAAAATTAGGAGTTACTATCGTCACAAAATCGATCCGCTTGTCTGCAGGCAGTTTACTTTCTTTCTCCAGCATTTCCTCAAATGTGAGATAGGTGCGATCTTCCGCAAGGAAAAGTGCTTTACCACTGTCCTTAGCAATTTGAGGAACAATACTAAGCGCACCGCTAACTACTTCGATGAGGCCATCCATGTTTGCTGCCAGGCGGTGAATAGCGCCAATGAAAGCATCTTTGCCTCCTCCTACCATTCCCATGCGTAATTTTCGATTCATATGTTTTGAATTAGGTTGGGCAATTTATTTAAAAGATACTTAAGAAAGAACATCCAATTTATAGATGGTGTATTCTTACCCATCCATAACATTGGTCGCTGTCCACACTATAACCTCGGTCTGTGTCCACACTGTGTCCACACAGACCGAAATAGTTTAAATCAAGTGGTCTGTGAAAGACACAGACCACGGATTAAGGCCACTTTTGCGTAATCTCTTACGGTTAACTATTAACAATTCACTATTAACAGAGCCTAAATATAACGGTTTATCATATTTTCGAAATACTCTTGCTTTCCACTGATTTGATCAGGCTCTCCATTCTTGATGGCCAATTCGCGAAGTTCTTCTAGTGCAAGTTTGCCTAGCTCAAATTGCCTTCCTTTTCCTGAATCAAAAGAGGAATATCGCTGTTTACGAAATTCTTTGTATTCCGATTTTTCCAAAACAGCCTGAGCAACTATCAATGCGCGTGCGAATGTATCCATACCGCCAATGTGGGAGTGGAAAATATCGGCAAGGTCTGTTGAATTTCTTCTGGTTTTTGCATCAAAATTTATACCGCCCGATTTAAAACCACCACTCTCCAAAATAACGAGCAGTGATTCGGTTAACTCAAAAAGATTATTTGGAAACTGATCGGTGTCCCAACCGTTTTGATAATCTCCACGGTTTGCATCCATGCTACCTAACATACCAGCATCGGCAGCCACTTGCAATTCATGTTGAAAAGTATGATGAGCCAGAGTTGCGTGGTTCACTTCAAGATTAAGTTTAAAGTCATCCATCAAACCAAATTCGCGGAGGAAGCCAATCACGGTAGCGGCATCAAAATCGTATTGATGTTTAGAAGGCTCCATCGGCTTGGGCTCAATCAGAAAAGTTCCGGTGAAACCATTTTTGCGGGCATAGTCTTTTGCGGTATGTAAGAAGCGAGCCATGTGCTCTTGTTCCCGTTTCATGTTGGTATTCAAAAGCGAAAGGTATCCCTCTCTTCCACCCCAGAAAACATAGTTGGCTCCACCAAGTTCAATTGTAGCGTCCAGTGCATTCTTTACTTGCGTTGCCGCATGGCATACCACATTAAAATCTGGATTAGTGGCCGCTCCATTCATATAGCGCGGATTAGAAAAAAGGTTAGCAGTTCCCCATAACAGTTTTACGCCAGATGCTCTTTGCTTTTTACGGGCATAATCAACTATCATGCGAAGCCTTCTTTCGGATTCTTTTAACTGCGGGCCTTCGTCTACCAAATCGTAATCGTGAAAGCAATAAAACGGTGCGCCAATTTTTGTGATG
>JANOLM010000163.1:0-3515 GCA_031419815.1 Bacteroidia bacterium | reverse complement strand
CCATTTAGTTATGAAACGTTCGCCTATGAGTGCATTGCCTCCTTCTGTTCCACGTAAATCTCTTCCGTGACAAGCAACGCAAGTATTGGTATAAAGAACTTCCCCTAATACGACTTGCTTTTTTGTAAATACTCCTGAGTTGGCGGTTAATGTTGCAGCTTCTCCCTGAGTTGAATTTTGATCAGGCTTTGAACAGGAGAAGAAAAGTAAACTGATTCCTGATAAACAGAATAATAGAGTTAAGTTTTTCATGCAATTATTGAGATGCCTAATGAGAGCGACTACTTAAGGGCTTCAAATATATGCATTGCCTATGCCCCTTTTATAAGAATCACAAAACTTATTCGCTCCTCAAGCTATCCACTGGGTTGCTAACCGCTGCTTTGTAAGCACGGTAGGTGATCGTTAGCCATGCAAACAGTAAAATGACAAGCCCGGCTTTTATAAATAGCCAGGGATTTAAATCAATCCGGTAAGCAAAATTATTAAGCCACTTATCCATGGCGTAGTAAATGCCCGGGGTGGAGATAAGAAATCCAATGGCAACTAATATAAAATATTCAACTGACAGCAATAGAATCAAGTTGTAAACAGGGGCACCCAACGTTTTGCGAATTGCCAATTCCTTGGTTCGTTGTTCGGTTACAAACGAGATAATACCCACTAGGCCAAGGCAAGAAATGAAAATGGCAAGCGCGGAAAAGTATTGAAAAATAGAACTGATGCGCATCTCTGTCTGATAGAGTTTGTTAATGGTATCATCTACGAAGGTATAATCAAACGGTCTTTCGGGTGCGAATTTTTTGGCAACAGTCTCTACGGCTTTCACATGTTCAGCTAAAGGGCCTTTGTTCAACTTTACAGAAAACTGATAAAAGCCGGAAGGATTGATATACAAGAGCAGGGGTGCAATCGGTGTGTGAATCGATTTGAAATGAAAGTCTTTTACAATGCCAATGATGGTATATTTTTTATCGTGTAGCATAAGAACTTTATTCAGAGGATCTGTGAGCCCCATCTCCGCCACTGCTTTTTCATTGACGATGATAGCCAGAGAATCGGATGCGATTGAATCTGAAAAATCACGACCATCGGCAAGGTTAATAGAATAAGTTTTTAAGTAATCGTGGTCTACGGTTAACTGGTAAAACCGAATGTGAGTGGAAAGATTTTTTCCTTCCCATCCCACTTCATCTGTCCAATAGTCAACGGCAGAAATACTCTCATTACTAGCGGTCACCTGTTTTACTTGGGGTAATTTTAACAATTCACTTTTAAACGTTGGATATTGGGCTCTCACTTTACGAAGTGCTGTGAATGTGATGACATTTTCTTTCTCATAACCTAACTCTCTGGACTGAATGTAATCCATCTGATCTAGGATGATAAGCGAACCAGTTAGCAAACTAATACTTAGAATGAATTGCAGGATGACCAACACTCGCCTTATTTGAATAGCGCTGGTGCCTGTTTTGGCCATGCCCTTAAATACGATGACCGGATTTTGTGACGAAAGAAGTAGGGCAGGATAGGTGCCACCTATCACAGCGCATAATGATGCAGACAAAATTAACGGACCGAGAATTTTGATGGAATAAAATTCAAACTCAAGATGCTTGCCCGTAAGTTCATTAAAGTGGGGAAGCAGCAACCAACTTGCTAGTAATCCTAAACTTAAGGCTATTGCGCAATAGAGAAATGATTCTGAAAAGAAAAACAAAGCAAGTTGGAAGCGATTGGCGCCCATTACTTTTCGCACACCCGTTTCTTTTGATCGCTTTATGGATCGCGCTGTTGCCAGGTTTGAGTAATTGATACTGGCAACAATCAAAACAAAAATGGCAATCACCGAAAATATGTAAACGTATTGAATGTTACCCCGCCCGTTCATTTCGTTGTTAAGGTGAGTGGATTTAAGATGGATGTTGGCTAAGGGTTGAAGTGTAATCTCTGTGGTTGACTCTGGGCTATTTTTGATAAGTATATTTTTTATCTTTTTATTCAGGTCATCTGCATCAGATGCCCTTTTGGTTTTAATATAGGTGTGCAACTGGAAGTAATCCCAATTGATCAGTTTATCGATGCCGGTTTCCTCCAGAAACTTTATCGGAAGTACGTAGTCAAATTGCAGATGAGAGGTAGTTGGAATGGTTTTCATCACTCCCGTTACCATCACATCGCGGCCTGCTATTAGAAATACTTTTCCGATAGGATCAGATTTGCCAAAGAATCTTTCCGCCATCTTTTGACTAATCATTATTTTGTCTGTGCCTTGTTCAAAACCAGAAAGGGAACCTCCTGCTAATGGAAAGCTGAATACCGAAAAAAATGAAGGATCTGCTGCGAGCCCCACTTCATAGAACCCGCCATCTTCATATCGTATGAAGAATTCTGTTAGCCTCAACCGGCAAGCACTTTCTATTTCTTCAAAATTAAATCTTAGGTATTCTGCAACAGGCGCTGGGGTAAGAGCTATGGGGTATAAATCACCCTTCTCCTTAACTGTATTTCCAACTACGCGAAAGGTATTTTTGTAGTTCGGGTGAAACCGGTCGTAGCTTAATTCTTCATTTACCCAAAGAAAGATGAGGATGAAAGCTGTAAAACCCACGGTAAGCCCGGTCAGGTTAATTAAAGAGTAAACGCTTCGTAGTTGCCGAAGAATTAATATTAAGTTACTTCTAAACATACCAACTGTGTTCAGGAGGAAAGTTAGTAGTTGGCAATTAATAAAAAAGTGTAATAATGAAATTTAACATACATGCCAGTACTCTTACTTTATTAATTCTAATAGTAATAGTTGAGGAAATCAGTCAAAAACACAAAAGCCGCCCTAATGAGGAACGGCTTCTGTTGTCTCTCTCTCTTGCCTATCAATTCATTATTCTATAATCTCAATTCTAAAATCCTAAATCTTAAATTCCCTTACTTCTCCCTTCCCAACTCCATTAACTTATCCACATCATTATTAACAGAAAGAATCAATAAACAAGTAGCTGTGCAGAACACTGGGCTTGTAATGCAATGGTGGCCGCTCCAACTTCCATCGTCATTCTGTATGCGTAACATACGGCCTGAGATGTTGTCATACCACTTTTTCCAGGAATTGTCTTTTCCAATGATCATAGATTCTCCTGTTTGTAAGTAGCTCAGAAACTCTTCGCCACCGTTGCTCCCAAAGCCATCCATCACCTCATCACTTTGAGCGCGCACCTTTGCAGATTGATATACTTGGTAGGCTGTTGAATATTTCAATGCATCATCTTTATCAAAACCAATTTCAGAAAGGTTCTCCGCAGTCACAGGTGCATTTTGATCAAGACGTCCCTCACGTTTGGCTTTGGCTACTTCCTCTTCTACTTTGCGCGCTTCCTTTGCACTGGCTCGTGCAGAACCAGTTACTGAATACAACATCACCCCTGCGCCCATGTCTGTATTCACACTTCCGGTTTTAGGATTGTAGTTGTTTTTCTGAAACTGGCGTGATTTCTCTAATGCTTTTTTGTCTACGGTTG
>JANOLM010000162.1:0-2868 GCA_031419815.1 Bacteroidia bacterium | reverse complement strand
CGGGCCGAACAGGATTGGACTGGTTTGCTTGGTCAGGATGTCATCCCACTTGAAGCGACTCCATCCATGAGTCAGCATCAGGTTATCGGTTGCCTGGTCTACCAGAAGATCTTCGGAAAAATAATACGCGGGTGATTCAATGTTACCTTTAAGATCAGATGTTAGAAATTCGTAGTGCTGGATGTCCAGTGGGGAAAATTGATTCAAGGAATCATCTTTAAAAACAGACATAGAAAAACTACCCGATTTGAAAGCTGACGTGGAGACGTTTACGTCAAGCCTTATCTTTTTGCGGGCATTGTATTTTTTTTCATCAGGCTGCACAGTGATGGCAAGTTTTTCATTCGGTCGTTTAAAATAGAGGCGCTCGCATACAGGCTTGCGGTCTTCATTGAAAATAGTGATGTGAGAAATGCCTTCCCCTAAATTATTTTTATCCAGTAAAAAGATTGTCGTGGTGGTTGGTTTTGTTTTTATTTGAGCAACCTTCACCACTTGTCGCGTATGCACCAAAAGATAAATAGCATATACAGATGTTCCTGTTTCTTTTGATTGCACAGTCACTTTAACTTGATTGTTCGTGGTGTCTGTTAGGTGCAAAACATATCCCGTGGTTTGAATATCTGGGAACTTGGTGATGATACTTATCGATTTACTTTTAATAACTACTTTATATTTCTCGGAAGCGGAAGGGAGAAACGTGAAATTTCCTATTCCAAATTTTAATGGCCGGAAAGAAGTAATAGTGTCTCCACGCTGATTGAGAATTGCCCCGGAAATATTTTCTCCTTTCCCTAATTGATCAACAATCCGGAAAGCCACAGTACTTCTGATGCCATCTACCAGATGTCCTCCTTCCGGAAAGAATTGAATGTCATATTGTGGTGAATTATTTTGGATAGGAAGTTCTGTTTTTCTAATAGTGTTTACTATGGTGATTGGCTGCTGGAAATAAAATTCTGAGCTAAAATTTTTCATCCAGGCAGTGTATACTCTTACCAGGTAATTTCCAGAGCCAAGGGAAAACGGAAGTAGAAGCTGACCATTTCCCTCTCCCTCTCTTAAACTCACTTTTGTTTGGAGTACTGCTTTACTTTCTTTATCTAAGATTTCAAGGTAAGCGACCTTACTTACATCCAATGGCCGATGCAAATACCCATCAACATAATAAATCTTGAACCACATACTTTCACCGGCTACATAAAACGTTCGATCCAGATGTGCGAATATTTTTTCCTGTAGGGTGTTGTTTCGATGTTCCGCAAACTTTCTTGTCAGACTATCCCATTCACTTCTCTGTGCAGATGCTAATGATGAGTTTAAAAGTATGATCAGCAGAACCCAAATCACTTTATGGGTTACTGCGCAATCAACTATGGATGATCTATATTTTCTCACTGCCAAAAGCCAGGTTTGGTAGTAGTTCCACCTGCTGAGCGGCAATCCGCGCAAGCCGCACTTGTATATGAATACGCTGTTGTCGGCATGGGCCCTCCAGGTAAGGGGTCTAGAAGCATTATATTTTTCAAATCTTTATTTGATAAGAGAGGTATGTTGGCAACTTGTAGTGTATCTGCAGAGCAAGCATCAAATGAAGTAATATAGGTGCGTACTCTTGGTAGAAATTCAGAGCTTATGAAAATTCTTTTTTCCGTTGCTGATCCTGCTGTAAAAAAACCAAGAACAGGCTCTGAAAGATCTGATGTGCATGTTATGTTTCCTGTTAGCTGAGAAGGTTGAGGATCGAAAAGTGTCCCAAGGCTTTCTGTATTTCGTTGAAGTTGAAGCCAATAATCATGACCCTCTTTGGTGATTCCATACTGTTTGACGAGTATACTATATTTAAATCGTATTTTTTCCGAGCGTTGTTGGATGTATTGCAGTGGAAGCTTACTGATTATATTCTCGCGTAAACCTGAGGTAGATCCAATTACAATTTTTCCGGAGGGTTTTGTTTGATAGCACTGATAGATATTTTCACTTCGCAAAATGGGTATTCTATCTTTCCATTCAAATCGGGAATTGTAAGCGGAGAGATAATTCCAACTCTCCTCAAAAGTCCATCGGAAATAGCGTGTATTATTTTCAAAATCATGAGTGCTGATATACAATTGAACTCCATTATCTGAGGTAATAGCCCAGCTAACACTGTCCACGGGTGGATTTTTTATAATGGGCACGAATTCGGAAGCATATTCTTTTCCTCTAGTTGTTGTAATCTTGAGTCGGTATTGTTTTGTAGGATTAAAAGTTTGCTGAGGTAAAAAATAAACTCCTTTACCTTCTTCTTTGAGAGGATAAAGAGTACCTCCTTCATCTTCAAATGAAACTTTAGCACCTAACTCAAGCGGCACTGGTCCTGTTTCAGATAGATTCTCTGATCGGGATAGCTTTATTATACTTTTACCTTCTGTATTCAACGAACCATCCACAACCAGAAGACTAACTCCATTTTCAATCACAGGGGGTTCATACGGTTCAACGCAACCAAAGCCGATCAGGAGGATCAACCATAATAGTTTTGTATTGAATGAAGTATCTCTTTTTGGCATTAGAATTTAAAGTTATAAGTAACCGTAGGGATAGGTCTTCCAAATATTGAAAGCTTGTATCCTTTCACGGTTCCATTTTGAGAGATAAAGTAAACCGAGTAGGCGTTTTGTCTTCCGGTTAAATTGTACACCGCCACTGTCCATGAACTGTGTGCCAATTTTTTTATTTTGTGATTCCCTTCTATGTTCAAGGCAAAGTCAGTCCTGAAATAATCTGGAATACGATATTGATTTCTTTCGGAATAGTACAATCTTTTAGATCCGTTCAAATCATATTTTGCAAGTGGCAGGGTAATTGGCCTGCCGGTGCTGTAGG
>JANOLM010000161.1:0-3142 GCA_031419815.1 Bacteroidia bacterium | reverse complement strand
CGCTTATGAAAAAATATCCTTTTCAAAATAAATCACCCTGTTTGGTTGATTGGCAACATTATTAATTGATTAACATAGGTTTTTATGACCTCCTGTCAATCCTCTGCTCAGAGAGTACACGTTGGAACAAAACTTATTGGCATAGATAAAATTTAGCTGCATTAGGAAAAAGGAGCTATTCCCTATGAAAACAGAAGGACACACACTACAATTACTATGACGGCAATAAGTAAGGCTATTATCCTACCCATCAAAATATTTTTACCCTCATAAAACTTTTTATAGGCCATATAAAGAGGATGATGCCGCCATGGGTTATTGTCTTCCTTATCTTTTTCTTCCATTATTTGGTATAGTAAATTAACATCCGATTGCAAAGATATGGGATTAAACCACAGTGATGGGTTAAGCACAGCAACAAATAGAATGGCATTAAGAAGAGCCTGCTAAAAAAATTGTGATCAAATGATTACAAAGACGTGAAATAAGCGGTAATAAACTGGGTTGTCTTAAACAAATTTAATCGGCAACTTTTACCCCCAATGAATGAAATGATCTTCCGTGAATGATCATGTTCAATTCCTTCTGGATCGTTAAAATTTCATCCAGCGACAACTTAAGCTCGGTATTATAAATTCTATAAATCAATATCCATTCTTGCTTATCCATAAAACCATCGGCATTGGCAATCACACATAGCCAGGCAATACAACGAATTTGAAGCTTGACCTCAAGTTTTTTCAAGCCACCAATGCATTCTAAAAGAAGAGCAGATTTGTCCTTGGATTTTAATGACTCCAGGATCGCCTCAAATCCATTTTCCTCAAATCCCTCCGCGGCCATCATTTTTTTTCCTAGGAAAAGTTCTCGTTCATTGACTTTACCATCGGCATAGATCAGCAAATAATAAAGGCTGGTCATGATGGATTTGTAGTTCATAGCTGAAAAATAAAAATAATGCCCCAAACTTATGAAAAGGTAGGATCGTTTCCTTGCAAGGAAACTCAATTTTATCAGTCTTTCTTCTCTGGGTGAAAAAAAATATGCAGCAGGATTTACTTTTACAAAGTCGGGCCATTCATGAACTAAAGGCTTCATTTAACAAAAAAGCCCCGGAAAACTCCGAGGCTTTTAAGCGGTCCGGACGGGACTCGAACCCGCGACCTCCTGCGTGACAGGCAGGCATTCTAACCAGCTGAACTACCAGACCATTAAAATAAGGCTGCAAAGATAACTTTAGGGCGATTCAAACCAAAAGAATGAAGTTCTTTTTTAAAATCACACTGGAATTGCCGCCTAAACTCTACTTCAACTTTATTGACTTAACCCCTTTACTTGGTTGAATTTGATCCATAATCATTACCCTATTACCGGAACTTTGTAACCATTGTGATAAGATGCCTGAATAAGATTATTAGCTGCCGCCTCTTTAAACTTTTGAGCGGATGAATCCCAGGATACTTTCGTGCCTGTTTTGTAAGAGATGTTTCCCATTTGGCAAACCGTAGCAACATGGGCACCAGCTTGTATCGGGCACGTGAGTTCATTCAGCTTTCGTGTTTGCACTACTTTTATAAAATTGCGCGTGTGCAAATCCAAACCATTTTCTTTTGGTCGTTGGATAGGTATAGCTTCCATTCGCTTTTCATCTGGGATCACTTCCCAACCGCCCCTATCTAACACGAGTGTTCCATTGTTACCTATGTAGCTGATCCCGTGATCCCGTCCGTAATTTCCATTACTGATACTCTGGGCATGTTCCCAGATCATATTATAACCATCAAATTCATATACAGTAGCCAATGTATCCGGTGTTTCATGAGCACCCTCTGGGTACGCATATTTTCCACCCAAAGCAACAGCCGATTTTGGAAACTTTGCATCCATGCCTAGTAACGCATAATCAATTAAATGCACACCCCAATCTGTCATTAAACCACCAGCATAATCCCAGAACCAACGAAAGTTAAAGTGAAAACGATTGGCGTTGAAAGGTCGCTTAGTGGCCGGTCCAAGCCACATGTCATAGTTAACTCCGGCAGGTGCAATGCCATCGGGCTTAGATTCTATGTTGGTCATCCAACCTTGATAAGCCCAAGCTTTTACGGTTCGTATTTTACCCAACTTACCTGACTTAATGAAGTTTAATGCATCCACAAAATGTGGCATGCTACGCTGCCATTGCCCCACTTGTACAGCTCTGTTATATTTCTGCTGAGCAGCCACCATAACCTGACATTCCTGAATGGAATTTCCAATGGGCTTCTCCACATATACATCCTTGCCTGCCGAGCAAGCATCGGTCATCTGCAGACAATGCCAGTGGTCAGGTGTTCCAATGACAACAACATCGATGTCTTTGCTTTCCAGCATTTTTCGATAGTCGCCAAATGTTTTGGTTTGAATTCCGGCTTTAGCTAATTCAAATTTCCGAAAGTTGAGCACGTTGTCATCCACATCGCACAATGCAACTACATTTACTTCCGGTATCTTCATCAAGGAACGAACGTCTGACCAGCCCATTCCATTGATGCCAATTGCCGCTACATTTATTTTATCATTTGCTGAAACAAATCTTTTAGCATTCGCCAATGCCTCAAGGGGCAATACAGTTGCCAATCCAAGACCTGCCAAAGCAGAGGAAGATGATTTAATGAAAGTTCTGCGTGTTTGATCCATAAGGTTTATCCATTTTTAGTAATTGTTTGAAATTCTTAAACTTGATTTCAAGTGTTTAAATTTAATCAGAATAAGGAAATTATAAAGCGCCTTTATAACACCTATACGCCACTGCTGTGCGGTCTGCGAAGACTTACATAATCAATGATTGGTTTTAGCATCAATGGTCAACCGTTTTACCATTTCAGGGCTAAGTGAATTGGCATACACTCCATAAGCATCAACCAACAAGCCTTTAACTCCTGAATGTGTTTTGACAGCAAATAATATAGCGCTATCATCAGGATCATTCATGCCCTCAAAACGATGCACCTCATCCACATGAAAATCAGGTGGGCCGAATCGTAAATTCAGCGGTGGGCACTCAATCCATTCCGGGTGTAAATTAAAATCATTGTTATAGCCCCGTGAAGAAAGATCTGCCATAGCTTCTGAGAGCGTTTCAAAGGTTTTCATCTATACC
>JANOLM010000160.1:0-2771 GCA_031419815.1 Bacteroidia bacterium | reverse complement strand
CAATCAAAATTTTACAGAGGCAGCCTTGACCAATGCTGTTGTTCTTTCTGAGGCCGGTAAACTGGGTGAAGCAATTGTTGCCTGGGACAGCCTTAAATCACAAGGAGACACGACACAATTAAAAATGGCCGAAAGCAGCCTTCGTGTATTGGCGCTGCCAAATGAGTTAATCCGTAAATTTAGCGATGAAGAAAAGTATCAATACTGTCGCTATCGGATTGGTGCTTACGACTCATCCTTATTCAATCAAGTAATGATGTCTATAAAAAATGATGACTTAAAAGCAAAAGCAATTATAGACAGAACAAGAAAGCTAGCAAAGGCTGATGATCTAAAGAATGCCAATCATGTCTTTCAACAAATAAACGGCTTAAAAATGAGTGACAAAAATATTTTCGAAGACTTCAAACATACCGAACTTACTCTGCTGGCAGCGAAAAGAGATCTGTATTCTCTGGAGCAACAAATGAAAGGAGCGACATTCACTTCAGATCAAAAAAATGAACAAATATTTTTCAACGCGCTTATCACTGAAAATAAACATGACCTTATCGGTGCCACAAAAAGCTACGCATGGCTATCCACAGCCAACCCCTATTTTGATGAAGCCATTGTAGCATCTGCTCACTTCTATAAAACCAACAGTAAAGAAAGACTAAAGGCTTACAATATTCTGGTCAATGCCCTGCAGGTCAATCCACAGTCTGTAAAAATTTTGAAAGCATATGGTATTGAGGCCTTCCGAATGGGATTTGATGAATACTCACAAAGCGCATTCGACCGTCTGTCCGGACTTATAGGACAACAAGCATTCAATAAATTCATTTTTGAGAATCGTAAAGATCTTATCCTCCAAATTAACTAACAGCAGGCTTTGGACAATCCAGTTTCTGCTAACTTTGCTCACTTTATAAAAATTCTATGGATATAAAATTTGTACCCCTCAATCACCTACACGAAAAACTGGGAGGCAAAATGGTGCCCTTTGCGGGATACAATATGCCGGTACGCTATTCATCTGATATTGAAGAACACATGACCGTGCGAAATGGTGTTGGTGTGTTTGATGTGTCACACATGGGAGAGTTTACACTAAAAGGATCTAATGCCTTGGATCTGATCCAGCGTGTGACGAGTAATGATGCTTCCAAACTAATTGACGGACAAGCGCAGTATTCCTGTTTACCAAATGAGACAGGTGGAGTTGTTGACGATCTGATTGTTTATAAAATAAAAGACAACGATTACTTGTTAGTGGTAAATGCATCCAACATAGAGAAAGACTGGGATTGGATTTCGAAATATAACAGTAAG
Source organism: Bacteroidia bacterium (assembly GCA_031419815.1). Classification (GTDB taxonomy): domain Bacteria; phylum Bacteroidota; class Bacteroidia; order Cytophagales; family Cyclobacteriaceae; genus ELB16-189. Next base: position 1,457 of record JANOLM010000160.1, on the reverse strand, counting down.
GGTGTGGATATGAAAAATATTTCGGACGACATCTGCCTCTTTGCTGTACAAGGCCCTAAAGCCGCTGGTGTTCTGCAAAAATTAACAAATACAGATTTGGCGGCCATTAAATATTATCACTTTTCCATTGGAGAACTTGCGGGAGTGAAAGACGTTGTGATGAGCAACACGGGCTACACTGGGGCGGGAGGCTTTGAAATTTATGTGATTAAAGCTTACGCTGAAAAAATATGGAATGCTATATTCGAAGCAGGCAAAGATGAAAACATTAAACCCATAGGCCTTGGCGCTCGCGATACACTTCGCCTGGAGATGGGCTTCTGCTTATATGGAAATGATATTGACGATACTACCTCACCATTAGAAGGTGGTTTGGGTTGGATCACCAAATTCACCAAAGATTTTACCAACTCAGTCAACATCAAAAAGCAAAAAGAGGCAGGTGTCACTAAAAAACTTGTAGGATTTAAAATGATCGATAAGGGAATTCCACGGCATGATTACCCAATCAAAGATGCAAGTGGAAATGTAATTGGAAAGGTGACATCCGGAACACAATCGCCAATGCTTGGTATTGGTATTGGCTTAGGTTATGTTACAACAGCCCATGCAAGTGTTGGTTCAGAAATTTTTATCGAGATACGGGGAAAGGCAATGAAAGCGATGGTGAGTAAAATGCCGTTAGTAATTTGAAGATTTGAAAATGTGGTAATTTGAAAATGGAATTCATTTTACCTAGAGCTTAATCTTCAAATTTTCAAATCAACAAATCTTCAAATCATATTCATGAAAACAATTGACGTCTGTGTTAGCCCGGAACTCATGCATCTTTATGATGTAAGTGACCGCACTGTAGTTGTCGTAGATATTTTGCGTGCCACCTCCTGCATGGTAACAGCCTTTGCTCATGGCGTGCAAAGTATTACACCGTTTGCCGACCTTGAAGCGTGCAGGGCAATGAAATCGAAAGGCTACATCACCTCAGGCGAACGCAACGGAGAAAAGGTGCCGGGTTTTGATCGGGGCAATTCTCCTTTTGAATACATGGGCGATTCCATCCACGGAAAAAAAATTGCCTTCACTACCACCAATGGAACACAAGCCATTGAAAAAGCAAAAGGTGCACGAAAAATTGTAATTGGCTCCTTCCTCAATTTATCTTCAATTGTAAAATATTTACTTTTCGGAGAGAACAGCATACTCATCGTGTGTGCAGGCTGGAAAGGAAAGGTAAATCTGGAAGACACTTTGTTTGCAGGTGCCGTTGTTGAAAAACTTAAAAACCACATCGTGCCGGATTGTGATGCTCCTCTTGCCGCCCAACATCTTTATAACCTGGCCAAAGACGATATGGTCACATTCCTCAACTCCTCATCGCATGTAAAGAGATTAAACCGATTAAATATTCATAAAGACATAGAATACTGCCTGACTGTTGATCAATATCAGATTGTTCC
>JANOLM010000159.1:0-7746 GCA_031419815.1 Bacteroidia bacterium | reverse complement strand
GCAGCCGACTGAAATTTCCTTCGCCACTTGTAAGCTGAGTGTCTCAAAAAAATATTCGAAGAATAAAAGTCAATCAAAAAAATCAAAGCCGTTTTGGTTGCTTACTATAAATTATAAACCCTAAAACATCAATCCATGAGTCAATCTTTACTCAATGAACCCATTTTAAAGGAGAACAAAGACCGTTTTGTCCTCTTCCCTATCCGTCAACATGATATTTGGAAGTACTATAAACAAGCCGAAGCCAGCTTTTGGACGGCAGAAGAGATTGATTTAGGCCAGGATCTAAAAGATTGGGTGAACCTAAACGATGGCGAACGACATTTCATCACCCATGTCCTCGCCTTCTTTGCTGCCAGCGATGGTATCGTCAATGAAAATTTGGCCGAGCACTTCATAGGCGAGGTGCAATACACAGAAGCCAAGTTTTTTTATGGATTTCAGATTGCCACTGAGAACATTCACTCTGAAACCTATTCTCTTTTAATCGACACTTACGTAAAAGACGCAAAAGAAAAAGACAAACTCTTTCACGCCATTGAAACGATGCCTTGTGTGAAGAAGAAGGCAGATTGGGCTTTGCGTTGGATTGACCAGGGAAATTTTCAAGAACGCCTGGTGGCATTTGCTGCTGTGGAAGGGATTTTCTTTTCCGGCTCTTTCTGTTCCATTTTCTGGTTGAAGAAGCGTGGCCTGATGCCTGGCCTTACTTTTTCAAATGAACTGATTTCGCGCGATGAAGGCTTGCATTGCGATTTCGCCTGCCACCTCTACACCAAGCATGTAGTAAACAAACTGCCTGTTGAACAAGTGATTGGGATCATCAAAGATGCGGTAGAAATTGAAAAAGAGTTTGTGACAGATGCATTGCCGGTAAACCTTATTGGAATGAATGCCGCCCAGATGCGCCAATACATTGAATTTGTTGCTGATCGCCTGCTCAATGAGTTGGTAGGACAAAAAGTGTACGGTGCAACTAATCCATTTGACTTCATGGAAATGATTTCACTACGCGGTAAGACAAATTTCTTTGAGAAACGCGTAGCCGAATATCAAAAAGCTGGCGTGATGAACAGCCTTGAAAAAGAAACTACTCCGAAGTTTTCATTGAATGAAGATTTTTAATTAAGTTCGATCACATTTTTTAAACTCTCTTTTCACACCACAACCCTATTTGAAATGCTTGTATTAAAACGTGACGGACACCGGGAGTCCGTGAAGTTTGACAAAATCACTGCCCGCGTTGAAAAACTCTGCTACGGTTTAGATCCCAAATTTGTCAACCCGGTAGAGGTAGCGATGAAAGTGATTAACGGTCTGTATGACGGTGTTTCCACCGTAGAACTGGACAACCTCGCAGCGGAAATTGCCGCTACGATGACTACCAGGCACCCTGATTTCGCCAAGCTGGCAGCCAGAATTGCGGTTTCTAATCTCCACAAAGTAACGAGCAAGTCCTTCTCCAACACAATGAAGAGGCTTTACACGTACGTGGATCCAAAGAACGGACAGAATGCACCTTTGATCTCCAAAGAAACCTGGAAAGTGATCAAAGACAATGCTGCCGAGTTGGACGATGCTATCATTTACGATCGCGACTTCAGCTACGATTACTTTGGCTTCAAAACTTTGGAGCGCTCTTACCTAATGAAGGTGGATGGCAAAGTCGTTGAGCGGCCACAGCATTTATTGATGCGCGTTGCCGTTGGAATTCATGGTGAGGATATTCCAGCTGCCATTGAAACCTACCATTTATTATCTGAGAAGTGGTTCACTCATGCAACCCCAACGCTATTTAACGCAGGAACACCTAAGCCTCAACTTTCATCTTGCTTTCTCCTTACCATGAAGGACGATAGCATCGATGGAATTTATGATACCCTAAAGCAAACTGCCAAGATTTCACAATCGGCTGGCGGTATAGGCCTTAGCATTCACAATGTACGTGCGAAAGGTTCTTATATCAAAGGCACTGGTGGCACTTCAAATGGCATTGTGCCCATGTTGAGGAACTTTGACATGACTGCCCGCTATGTGGACCAGGGTGGTGGCAAGCGCAAAGGAAGTTTTGCTATCTATCTTGAACCCTGGCACGCTGACGTATTTGAATTTCTGGAATTGAAGAAAAATCATGGCAAAGAAGAAATGCGTGCGCGTGATCTTTTTTATGCGATGTGGATTCCAGATTTATTCATGAAGCGTATTGAAAATAACGAATCATGGTCACTCTTCTGCCCCAACGAAGCACCAGGCCTCGCGGATTGCTGGGGAGAAGATTTCGAACGTCTTTATGAGAAGTATGAAAAAGAAGGCAAGTATCGCAAGCAAATAAAAGCACAGGATCTGTGGTTTGAAATTCTGGAAGCACAGATTGAGACGGGAACGCCTTACATGCTTTACAAAGATGCTGCCAATCGCAAATCAAATCAAAAACACCTTGGCACAATCAAGTCCAGTAACCTATGCACTGAGATTATTGAATACACCGCTCCGGATGAAGTTGCCGTTTGCAATCTTGCGTCTATTGCATTGCCAAAGTTTGTAACAGAAGACGGCAAGTTTGATCATCAGAAATTATATGAGATCACGAAAGTGATAACACGTAACCTCAACAAAGTAATTGATGTCAACTACTACCCTGTTGAAGAAGCCAAAAACTCCAACATGCGTCACCGCCCGATTGGAATAGGTGTTCAAGGATTAGCGGATGCCTTTATTCTACTGCGCATGCCTTTTGATTCGCCAGAAGCCCGCGGGTTGAATACTGATATTCATGAAACCATCTACTTTGCTGCGATGGAATCTTCGATGGAATTATCCAAGCAACTTGGCCCCTACGAATCTTTCAAAGGCTCACCAGTTTCAAAAGGAATATTTCAGTTTGACATGTGGGGGGTAACACCTTCATCGGGAAGATGGGATTGGGAAAACCTGAAGAGAGAAGTAAAACAACATGGCGTTCGCAACTCATTATTGCTGGCACCTATGCCCACTGCTTCTACTTCACAGATTCTCGGTAATAATGAATGTTTTGAACCTTACACGTCCAATATTTATACGAGAAGGACTTTGTCTGGGGAGTTCATCATCGCCAATAAGCACTTGATGAAAGATTTGATCAGCCTTGGATTATGGAGCGAGGGGATGCGTCAGAAATTAGTTGGCGCCAATGGATCCGTTCAATCTATCCCTGAAATACCTCAAAACATCAAAGACATATATAGAACCGTTTGGGAGATTCCACAGAAATCAATCATTGATATGTCGGCTGACCGTGGTGCTTATATCTGTCAATCGCAAAGCCTGAACATTCACCTGACCGATCCGAATTTTGGTAAGTTAACTTCTATGCATTTTTATGCCTGGAAGAAAGGTTTGAAGACTGGCATGTATTACTTGCGATCAACCGCTGCAGCGGATGCGATCAAGTTTACGGTGGATAAGGCGCAAATGCAACAACCTGCAATGGTTGAATCCACTGTTGTTAGTGTACCGGAAACAATAACTGTTCAGGAATCTGTTTCAGTAACGACAGAAGCCGTGCCTACTGGCAGGCTGGCACAGCAGCCAATCCCATACCAGCAGCTACCATTAGTTGATTACGATCAGAAACGTGCCGACATGGCTTGTTCTTTGGATAATCCGGATGCGTGTGAGGCTTGCGGAAGTTAAATGATTAGAAAAATAAATTAGAAAAACCCGGTGATGAGCCGGGTTTTTTTATTTCTGGCAATATGCCCTATTTCTAAAACTGAATAAGGAAAATTATTTCTTGCTCTGCCTAACCTTAACGTGAGTTTGTTGAGATTTTTTCCCGGGGGTATAAGAATTTTTAGAATTAGTGGGCTTGGCTTTTGGTGCAGACGTGCCCTTCTCACCTTTGGCCCAGCCAATTACAAAATTTAACCCTAAACGTACATTTATTACTTGGGCTGAATTGATGTAGTTATTTAAATTTTGATGAACGATAAGAGAACCAGGAATTCGCAATAAATTATCACCCACAATATAAACTTGAATGGGCGCCAGGTTGAATGAAAGCCCCGCACCGAAATTGTTAAAAGCTCGGTTTGAAAGTGTGTAGCTGATAGTAGTACTAATAGCTTTTCCAAAGTGCTTGTTTAATGAGGCTGTCCACCCGGGTGAAAACCGGCCTTGAAATTTCTCTGCAAAAAAAACGGCTCCCACATTCAGGTTTCTTATCAATTCAAAATTTCCTCCCAAGAACATCTTTGCGGGCAGAGGTGTCCTGTATGAAGTGGTTGCACCTTCCTGGAGCTTAAAATTATTTTTGATCGAATCCATCTGGGCATCCATGTAATCACTTGCTGTGCCGTTCACCAGATCGGTTGCACCAATACCCGAAAAGGTGTAGTTAGCTTTAGATTTATCAAGAGAATATTGATACAGATCGTTTTTCCAGTTGATGCCTCCTATATCAATAAGGCTTGCGTTAAGAGTAAGTTTGTCGAGAAGGCGATAGGTGACGCCTAAATCAATTGCCATTCCCGAATTTTTCAAATAGTTTTTCCATTCTTTTGAAATTTCATAACCAGAGTTCGTGATATCATTAAGGCCCGAAGTCTTTACATTCAGATCAGCACTTGCGGTGAGGTAGTAATTATCACTCACCGCTATCGAGATGTCTGAGGATTGGGTTGTTACGCTGGCAATGCCACGGAGCAGTTTCAATCGTGCTCCTACTGTCAGCTTTTTATTAACTGCATAGGATGCACCTAATGCTGTTTCGAGATAAGAAATAGATTCCAGAGCAGGTGAAATATTAATGGTACTGTTCACATAAGGCGCATTGCCCTCCACAAAAACAGAAGCCAGGCCTTTGGGCAAAACAAAACGACTGTATTCCTTCAGTGTGGCATTAGCGGTGAAATACAATTTTGATTTTATTCTAAACCCTAATCGAAGAATATCCATGCTCAGGGAAGGCTCGATATAAGTTTTATCGGGTAAATTCTTGATCCATTTTGATAAGTCCGCTTTCACCTGCCCGTCTTTGCGCGTTACCAGATCATTATAAGAAAATCCGTTATTTGAATAACCACCATAAAAAGAAGAAAAAGGCAACCCAATTGAAAATTTATACTTGGGCACAAAGGCAGGATTATTAATTACTACTTGGGGCAGACTGTTCATATAGTGTAAGGTGCCTTCCACCTGGGCTAGAACAGAAAAACTTTTCAGAACAAGTACACAGATGGTTGCTGCGTATATCTGGCGTCTCATAATCCTACATTTATTTTAAGGTTAGCCAGAAGTCCTAAATCCACTTTCATTTTATATTGGGATTTAAACTTTACATCAGGAAACGCACCATTGGAATCTTTTGAAGTATTCATGGCTGCTTTTATGATAATGTACTTGGCCGAAAATATTTTGTCAACCTTTGCCTTCTCTAATTGAATAAGCTGATCGAAAATTCCCGGAGATTGAAGGTCACCCGAAGCCGTGACCGTGCTGCCTTTAATGATTGAAGTTTGCGAAGGAGCTAACAATGAATCAAGTATTTTATACTTATCATCAGTCATATAAAACTGAACTTTCGCATCCAGTGGAAGCTCATTCACAATTTTTGTTTTAAGAAATGCACTGTTGACATTCGATACATCAAAATTGCCCAGGTCAATTTTTATTGTGTCCATAAGATTAATATTTGATGCGTGCCCGTATAACGGGACTTCAACATTCAGACTTACGCGCAGTTTACTCGTATCGGCCAAAAAATTACTACCTGCAGTCAGGCCTTTATTTATCCGGGCATTTACTTTATAGTAAAATTGGGTGGGCGCAAAATCCAATAACTCCTTTACGTTCACTACAGAAACTGATGTTTTTGCTGAAGTCCCTATTTTAGTGGGGTATGCAACTGAAATAGGATTGCTAGGATTTAAGATCACCGCCAATGATTGAGTGCCATTTCGCGCTTCAAATTTTGTGAAATCAACCTCACAGGGGACTCCATTGTCGTTTACAACTTCCAAAATAATTTGTGGCTGTGCAAACGAAACATTGCTAGCATCAAGTGAATTACCAAAGGCACCAACATCAACAATATCAGCAGGTATGCTTGCCGTCTGGTCGCCAAAAAAACCCTTAATGTAGTTGAAGTCAATTCCCAAAAAAGAGAGCTTAACGTTCACAAAAGTATTGGGGCTGATCACCACAGAAGTTGTACTCTTTTTTAGCACGAAGACCAATTTAAGATTGAACTTATTTTTATTAAGCTTCACGTAATAATCGGAGAGATTAATTGATCCCGTAGAATTAATGTTAATATTAAGAGCCTTATTTGTTGCTTTTGAAATAAAATCGGGCAACGAAATGTTGATTTCGTATTTGTTGGTAAGACTGGCACTATTTGACGTGGTGGAGTAATTAATTGTGCCGGCTTTGAATGAAATCTCACTGAGTTGCTCGGGGCCTATCCCGAAATCAACTACCTCCACGATACTATCCGATCGAATATCTTTTGTGTGAGCAGGTATCACCAAGGGAGGCACAAAAAAGCTTCTGGCCAGGCTCTTATCGGGTACCGTAAATAACTCGCTAATGCCTTGCGAGGCTAATGTTTGAGAATAAGCAAGATATACTAAATCGTCTGGATATATTTTTACGTAAGCCGAGTCGGTACTTTTTAAAAGATCCTGAATGGAGAGTTCGCCAAAAACAAGTGGAAGGGCAATGGTTGGGCTAACCTCTACCGAGTCGATCGAGTAATCATTTTCATCTATGCAGGAGCCAAAGGCAAGCAAAGCAACAAACCAAACCCAAAACCGCGCTCTCATAAAATTACATTAAGGCCAAAATTTTTAATCTGGCAATCAGTAGTGAAGTAACCTATTTTAAGGTTCATTATTTTATACAGTTCCTAATTTTATTTCTTAGTGAAGCTAACCAAGCAGTGAGTTCGTTGAGACTCTCCCGGTCTGATGCCTGTAATTTATAAGCCAGCCGAATTTGGCATCACACCTGCTCATTCAATTTTTCGCCAACTATTTGGCATTCATTTTCAAGTCTCTTGCGGTATACAAAAGCATTTTGAATGATTAGGTTGTCAAAATAATAACCACAAAACTTTATAATGCCCCATTCTTTATTTCTTCCACCACAGCCGGATCTAGCAGAGTTGTTATGTCTCCCAAATTGGATGTTTCCCCTTCCGCCACTTTGCGCAAAATCCTTCTCATTATTTTTCCTGAACGGGTTTTGGGTAGGCCACTTACAAACTGAATTTTGTCAGGCTTTGCAATAGGGCCTATTATTTTTGAAACCTTTTCCCTGATTTCTTTTCGCAAATGCTCTTCCTCAATTGGTTTTTCATAACAGATTACAAAAGCATAGATTCCTTGCCCTTTGATATCGTGGGGATATCCCACAACGGCTGTTTCACAGACGGCAGAGTGTTCGTCAATTGCACTTTCAATTTCTGCTGTGCCCATATTATGCCCGGAAACAATAATGATGTCATCTACCCTGCCTGTAATTCTGTAGTATCCATCTTCATCACGTTTGCATCCATCACCCGTAAAATACTTTCCTGGAAAAGTTGAAAAATAGGTGTCCTTAAATCGTTGATGATCCCCATAAATTGTGCGAGCCATGGCGGGCCAGGGAAACTTAAGCGCTAATCTTCCCTCCACACTATTGCCAAAGATTTCATTTCCGTTCTCATCCATAACGGCCAGTTGAACGCCAGGCAACGGAAAGGTGGCATGGGCTGGCTTTAGC
>JANOLM010000158.1:0-3083 GCA_031419815.1 Bacteroidia bacterium | reverse complement strand
TTCGAAACCATTCTTTATTGCATTTGAACGGATACTAACTCAAAGCGACCGAAATACCATAATGAATGCCTATCAGAAATTTGCAAGGGATCATCCTGATAAAATAGAAATTGACACTGTTTTATTTGAGGGAAAGAAAATTGTACGGGAAGTTTTTGTAAGAGGTGGCATTGACTTGCCTGGTACTTTTATTGGGATTGCCACAAGCGAACGAGCCAGGCATCAATACAGTTGCTACACCCGCAAAACCAGTTTCGGAAAATGGGAAAAAGTAAGGGGTATTTTGTCTGCTACTGTTACGTTGAGCAACCGACTGGATTAATTTCTATAAAGCCTTTACTCCAATATAAATGATCTCCGCTCTCTGCAAGCCATATTTCTCAGGCTGTGCTTTAGCGAAATCGTCCTCCACAGCTTTCAATCCAGCCCGCTCAATTCGCTTTGAATAATCTTTTCCAAACATTCTTACATGATCGTCTTGTCCAAAAACTTTCTTGCGTTCCTGCGGATCGGTGATGGTTGTGTCTTCAAAGGTTACATCAGGAACAGGAGAAAAGAAGGGCACTTGCATAATCGCCCAACCTTCAGGTTTTAATACCCTTCTGATTTCGCTCATAGCTTTAATATCATCTTGCACATGTTCAAGCACATGATTGCAGATCACCACATCAAAAATATTTTCTGAAAACGGAATTTGGTGGATATCCATTTTCACTTTGGCCAATGGCGATTCAATATCTGCCGTAATGTATTTTTCACCGTGTTGTTTTTCAAAACGCTTCATGAAGCAGGGCTCCGGTGCGATGTGTAGGACATCCAATTGAGCCGAGAAAAAATTGGTCTTCTCTTTTAAGTAAAGCCAAATCAGGCGATGCCGCTCCAAGGATAAACAAGATGGGCACAAGGCATTGAGCCTGGGATTTATTCGTCCATAAGGCAAAAATTTTCCGTAATGATTTCCGCAAATGGGGCACTCTACCTTGTTGCCGGCATATAGGATGCCCACGGCTTTTAGTCCAACCCCGCTGAAAAGCTGAAGATATTTTCGAGGAACAAACCGGATTAATATTGAGATGATTTTTTTCATGAGGCGCAAAGATAATACGGGATGCTAGAAACTAGATTCTGGATGCTTGATTCTGGTGAATATCTGATTCTTATTTACGCGTATCCAGCATCTGGAATCAAGAATCAATTAATTTCCACCATCTTAAAACTATTCCCCGCATTCCCCCATCTTTATATCAAAATTGACCTAAATCTGAGAAACCTGAGTCCGCCATACGAACCTGCTGTTATGCAAATTGATGAACTTGTTGCACAGGCACGAGACGGGGACAAGAATGCCCAGGGGAGACTGGTAAAGTTGTGGTATAAGCGTATTTATAATTTCAACTATAAGTTTTTCTTCGATCACGATTTGGCAATGGAGGTTTCGCAAAAAACGTTCATTGCTATGCACAAAAATATTGCAGGCCTGCAGGAAGTTTCCAGATTTAAGTCGTGGCTCTACACAATATCCGTAAACTTTTGCCGGGAGGAGTTACGAAAAAAAAAATCGAGTAAATCGATGTCATTGCATGATCTGAAGCCAGGAGAAGGAGAGGACTCTTACAGATGGGAAGTAAGTGGAAATCGCGCAGAAAATCCTGAACGCCAACTTAGGCACTCTGAATTGTCGGATTTATTGCAAAAGTGTTTGATGGAGTTGAGTGAAGAACAGCGTGAAGTAGTGATTATGAAAGAGTATGAAGGATTGAAGTTTAGGGAAATTGCACAAGCCTTGAATATTTCGGAGAACACGGTGAAATCGAGAATGTATTATGGTCTCGATGGATTGAAAAGGATTTTGGAACGAAAGAAAATCACAAAAGAAACTGTAGGTTATGAACTATAAACCAGACGAAGCAACCTTGATCTCCTACTTGTATGGAGAGCTAGATGCAAAAGAAACAGAAAAGGTGTTGCAGTATTTTCAACAGCACCCGGAAGCATTAGAGCAATTCCATCAGATGGCTGATGCGCTGGACGTGATGCGCACGATGGAGGATAAGGAAGTAATTGCACCCCCTATTTTCATGGGGCAAGAGTCTCTTGCAAGGCCATTCTGGCAATCGGCATATTTTAAAACCGTGATGAGTATTGCCGCCTCTTTCTTATTGATTATTGTAGTGGGTAAATTGTCAGGACTGGAAATTAATTATTCTTCTGGCGAGTTGCGCATCAGTTTTGGCGACAAGAAACAGGTAAAGCAGGAGATTATACAACCTTATGATCTATTAACGGAGAATCAGGTTCAAGGAATGATTGATGCATCGCTAACCAAAAATAATGATGTGATGGTTGCTAACTGGAATGATACGCAACAAAAATTAAACAGATCAATTAAAAATAGCATGGCTTTAAACTCTCAGAAAATTGATGACCTGATGAAGAACACTTCGCAGGCATCTGAGGAACAAGTTCGTGGATTTGTATCAAACCTTCAAGCAGAGAACCTTCGCCTAATGAAAGACTACTTGCAGTTGTCGTCCAAAGAACAAAAGCAATATGTAGAAAGTTTGTTGGTTGATTTCTCAAGCTACCTAAAAGAGCAACGTACCCAGGATTTGCAATTGTTTCAAACGAGGATGAGCAGCATTGAAAAAAACACAGTACAGTTTAAACAAGAAACTGAACAGATACTTGCCAGTATTATTTCAAATGGCAGTAAGAGTAAGAATAGTTATTAACCTCAGCCTAACCCTCTCCTTAAGGAGCGAGCAAATTTTGCAAGTAGCAATTGTTTGGAAGAGGTGATAAGATGAATTACAAATAGAATCAGTTAAACAACAAAGAATATGAAACGACTAGCAAGAAGTATGGTGAGTGCAGCAGTGTTGATGCTGGCCACAAGCGGGGCTATAGCCCAAAACAAAATAGACGAACAGCGCATGGAGCGAGATCTTGAAGTTGGTGAGAACGTACTGGGCACCATGATTAAACAACAGTTTGAAAAGCGTTCATTTTTTCCAATTGATATTGAGGGAAATTACATGGCAGGTTATGGTGTAACGTTTAGAATACCCTACGAAATTTTGGGC
>JANOLM010000157.1:0-2215 GCA_031419815.1 Bacteroidia bacterium | reverse complement strand
CATTTCAACCTGCCAATGCCATTGGTGTTTCTAATGGAGATGCGGTAGATGTGAGCCTGGCAAGGAAGTACAATAGAGAAAGTTCGCTTTATATTGGCAATAGTCAAAAGATAAATTCGGTGTTGGCGGTTGAATACGGATTGCGGTATTCATTCTTTCAATATTTAGGCGAAGGAAATGCCTATACCTACAGCGACACCCTACCTGGAAAGAGAAGAACGCCATTGTCGGAAAAAAACTATAAAAAAGGTGAGACGATTGCAAGCTATGGTAATTGGCAGCCCAGATTTTCTTTGAAAGTACAGGTGAACGAACAGAGCTCAATTAAAACTAGCTATAATCGCATGGTGCAATACCTGCACTTGATTTCAAATACTACGGCTTCCAATCCACTGGACGTATGGACACCTACATCCAACAATATCAAGCCAGAGCTTGCTGATCAATTCACGCTTGGTTATTTTAAGAATATTGGAAAGAGCAATCAGTGGGAAGCCTCGGTAGAAGGTTATTTACGGTACACAGATAATCAGATCGATTACATTGATGGCGCGGACTTGCTCATCAATAAATTTTTGGAAGGCGATTTGTTGACAGGCAAAGGTCGTTCGTATGGCTTGGAGTTCTATCTTCAACGAAAGACCGGTCGCTTTACTGGATGGGTGAGCTACACCTTAGGAAAAACAGAACTGAAGGTTGATGGTATTAACAAGGGTGATTGGTATCCTACCCGATATGACCAGCGACATAATTTTAAAGTGGCTGCATTTTATGACATTAATAAGCGGTGGAGTATTTCTGGGGATTTCATTTTTACCACTGGCACGCCCACTACATTTCCAACGTCACGATATGTTTCGCAAGGCATACTTATTCCGTACAATGCAAATGACTCGCGCAATAATGTTCGCTTACCAGGTTACAACAGGTTAGATCTTTCTGCGCGGCTGGAAGGCAAATCGATAAAGAGAAATGGTAAGCTGCGCAAGAATACCGACTATTGGGTCTTCTCTTTGTACAATGTCTATGCCCGTAAGAATCCTTTCTCTATTTACTTTACCCAGTTGGATAAGCGATATGTAAATGGAGATCCGCTGCAATCGCAGGCTGTGCAGTTGTCGATAATTGGTTCGATTGTTCCGTCAGTTTCTTATAATTTCAAATTTTAGAAGTTACGTGTATGAGTATATATTTTAAAATTTCTATTGCACTTCTGGCAGCCTCAATCGTCTTGGCTTCCTGTGAGGATGTAATTAATCCAGATCTCCAGAATGCAGATGCCGAGCTGGTTGTAGAGGCATGGCTTACCAACAAACCAGGTGATCAGGTAATCAATCTCATGCGCACACAAACTTATTTTGATAACTCACTGCCTCCTGTTGTATCAGGAGCTGTTGTTACGGTTCACGACTCCGAAGGTGAAGAGATGAATTTTATTGAAGATGTTAACCGAAAAGGTTCATACCGTTGGAGTCCTTCACTTCCCGGAGGAACTTTTGGAGTGGTTGGTAGAGGGTACAAACTTTCTGTAACGGTAGGTGGCGAAACGTTTGAATCAGTTTCTCAAATGGGTCGTGTACCTGTGGTGGACAGTATCAGCTTCAAATTTGAGGAGAGTAACGCTTTCTATCCAAAAAATTCCTACACGGGAGAATTTTGGGCGAGAGATATTCCTGGAAGTGGCGATACCTATTGGATAAGGACCTACAAAAACGATACGCTGCTAAACAAGCCGGCTGAAATCAGTTTGGCTTTTGATGCAGGGTTTTCGCAAGGAGGAAATTTTGATGGTATAGCGTTTATCCCACCCATCCGCAGTAGCATTAATCCAAACAATGAAGATGCTAAAGGCAATGTACTATCGCCTTATGTGCCTGGCGATTCCGTTTATGTGGAAATACATTCTATTACAATTGAGACTTTTAGCTATTTGAATGAAGTAGCAATCCAAACAAATCGCCCGGGTGGTTTTGCTGAATTATTCTCATCACCACTTTCTAATGTATCTACCAATGTATTCAATGCCAATCCGAAGGGAAGCAAAGTAGTGGGCTTCTTTAATGTAGCAGCCGTTTCGGGGTTGGGGAAAAGGTTGAAGAAATAATCTGGACTTAGGCGTCAAGTCCTCTTTGAGAAGTTCATTTAAAGAGGAATAAAAAATGGCAAACCGAACATCGCACCGCTACAACTGCCTACCCTTGCTGCCTTCCGACCC
>JANOLM010000156.1:0-2564 GCA_031419815.1 Bacteroidia bacterium | reverse complement strand
TGGTAATCGATGATCGGCAGGCTCTTGGCATAGTTATGATAAAGAGTCTTCGCGAAATTGTTGGTAAGTAAGAAATCTTCTGTGAGGAAATTCATAAAAGAATTAGAGATATGAGTGATGTAGCTAAATTATTTTCTTCTTTAGTGAGGATTGTCGAATAATCAATTCTGGTTTTAATACAATTTTCTGCGGAATAAATTTCTTGATGGTATCTGATACCTCTTCCAAAAAAATCTCTGCTGCAGTATTGCCGATGCGCATACTATGCTGTTCTACTGTGGAAAGGGAAGGATCCGTGAAGGAAGTGAACGGCTCATTGCTGAACCCTACCAGTGCTACTTCCTCAGGTACCTTTATTCCGTTTTCTTTTAATATTTGCAAAGCTCCCAGGATACCATATGCGCTGGCAGAAAAAACTCCATCGGGTATTTCGTTAAGTTTCAAAAGCTGAAGCATACTGTTGCGGCCATCTTCCAGTTGAAGATCACTCGCTACAACCAGCGATTCGTCATATGCCAGATTATAGTTTAGCAGCGCTTCGCGATATCCGCGCAAGCGTTCTTTGTAAATACTGATCTTCCGGGTATTGGTGAAATGCGCAATGCGTATACAACCCTGTTGAATAAGATGCTCCGTGGCTTTATACGCACCCAGGAAATCATCAATCACCACGTTACTTACTTCGAGTTCGTCATTTGATCGATCAAAGAGAATGAGTGGAATACCTCTTTCTTTTACTTTTAGAAAATGATCAAAATTTAATGTGTTTTTAGCATGCGAAGCAATGATGCCATCCACACGTGCATTGAGCAGAGCCTCCACAGTCGCTATTTCCTTTTCTGGATTCTCATATGTTTGACATATCATCACATTATAGTTCGCACCGTTGGCAATTTCTTCAATACCACGTATCACAGAGGAGAAGAAACTCCGGTCTACCATTGGGACAATAATTCCTAGAATTTTGCTCTTGCCATTCCGCAACGCAGCAGCAATATTGTTGGGCTGATAGTTTAACTTTTGTGCTATTTTCTGAACAGCTTTCTTTGTTTCAGCACTTATACGGGGGTGATCTTTTAACGCACGTGAAACAGTAGAGGCTGTTATATTCAGTTTCTTTGCAATGTCATGTATAGTTGCTCTCTCTTTTTTCATTCCACAATGAAGGTAAGCCCGAAAAAAGTTGGCAATCTAGAGATCGTTAATGATAAGTTCAACGCCTGCGAAGCAGACCTTTCGATCATGGACATTCTTAAACTACGTGTGACTTCTTTAATCAGTGCTTGTTTCAAAATATTCATTAATTATTTCAATTCTGTTATCCGAACTGCATCCATATCGGTATAGTCTAAGTTTTCACCGGCCATTCACCAAACAAAAGAATAGTTGCTCGTTCCGGCACCGCTGTGGATCGACCAGGGTGGAGAGATCACAGCCTGATTGTTGGTTACCCACAGATGCCGTGTTTCAGTTGGCTCGCCCATGAAATGACACACCATTTGATTTTCCGGAACTTCAAAATAGAAGTAGGCTTCCATGCGCCTGTCGTGCGTATGAGGTGGCATGGTATTCCACACGCTTCCATTCTTTAATTCAGTCAGCCCCATCTGCAATTGACAAGTTTCCAGTACACTGTTGACGAGTAATTTTCGGATCGTTCGGTGATTGGAAGTTTCTGGTGATCCCATTTCCACGGTCTCTGCTTCATCATGTGAAATTTTCCTGGTCGGGAACACTGCGTGAGCTGGGGCAGAGTTGAAATAATAAAGCGGGTTTGAATTTTTGTCAGGATGAAAGATCACCTCTTTTGCACCACGGCCTATATAGAGTGCATCTTTTTTGTTGAGGCTATACACATTGCCATCTACGGAAACTTTTCCATTTCCTCCCACATTGATAATGCCGATTTCTCTTCGTTGTAGAAAGAAATCAGCTTTTAATGAATCAAAACTAGTAAGATGTAATGATTTAGTAATCGGCTTTGCTCCTCCAATGATGAGTCTATCGTAGTGTGTATAACAGGTAAGAATGCTATCATCCTGGAATAGAGTATTACATAAAAAAGCTTCCCGAATTTGTTGGGAGCTTAAATTTTTGAAATCTTTAGGATGAATAGCATAACGGTTCTCATTCATATGTTGTGTAATCGGTTGCGCAATATAAGTAAAATTTTGAAGGTAATGTGATTGCCATAAGGCTTATATTTCTCTTTCAACCAAATGCAAAGACCATTGTTAAATGACCTTAAAAGTCTCTATTAACTCCAAATAGCAATGGTTGATTACTTTTAAATTCGGGAGAGAGGGTATAAATGCCTATTAGATGCAATCGATTGCTCATATTTGTATAATTATGGTGCTTAATCATTAGTTAAAGTTTGATTGTTTAGGTCAGTTGAGATTCTTCCATATGTGATTAACCTTTCTGGAATTTTCTTTGTAAAAGACTTTGACTCATTTCTACAATGCGGTTGTTGAAGATTGCGATTACGTTGCAATGGGTTTCGGTTGGATGCGCTACTCGAACAGGTGATCAAATAATTTTTTAGATAGTATTCGTAAATA
>JANOLM010000155.1:0-3996 GCA_031419815.1 Bacteroidia bacterium | reverse complement strand
CGATTAAAAATCAGAAGGGAGACAAAAATAAGGATAAATAAGTTTCGGGTTTCGAGTTAATCGTTAAAAGTTTCGAGTTTGAAGTCTGATTTCGAGTTTAGGGCCACACTCTAAACTCAAGACTCGAAGCTAGAAACTGGAATCTAGAAACTCAAGACTGAAAACTCGAAACTTTAACAATTCCAATTTCTTCAATCACCAAATAATCTTTCTTTGAGATAGACTTACGGGCAAGCAACTCAGCAATAAATCCCGTAAGGAAAAGTTGAACGCCTAGAACAACGGCCACTAAGGCCAGGTAAAAAATAGGTTGATCGGCTATCTCGCGCTTAAGTGGAATTTTAGAAATGTAAACTGAGTCAATTTTATCCCAGCCAATTTTTACGGTAAAAACAAATCCAACTAAAAAAGAGATAATCCCCCAGGCTCCAAAAAAATGCATCGGTCGTTGAGCAAATCTGCCGATAAAAGTAATCGTCAATAAATCCAGAAAGCCTCGCACGAATCTTTCCCATCCAAATTTGCTGATGCCGTATTTACGTTCGTGGTGCTCAACAACTTTCTCAGTAATCCTTGTGAACCCAGCCCATTTCGCCATCACCGGAATGTAGCGGTGCATTTCGCCATAGACGGAAATATTTTTTACCACTTGATAATGATAAGCTTTCAACCCACAATTAAAATCGTGTAGATGAATACCTGATATCTTACGTGTGATATAGTTAAAAAATTTAGAAGGAACAGTTTTGGAAATCGGATCGTGGCGCTTTTTTTTCCAGCCGCTCACCAAATGATACTTCTGCTCTTTGACCAACTTATACAGTTCAGGAATTTCATCCGGGCTGTCCTGTAAATCGGCATCCATGGTAATGACCACTTCGCCCTGGGTAATTTTAAATGCAGTGTGTAGTGCAGCAGACTTACCAAAGTTGCGGTTGAACTTTATTCCTTTAAAAGAAGAATTAATCAGACTTACTTTCCGGATTTCCTCCCAGGTATTGTCGGTGCTGCCATCGTCCACAAAAATCACTTCATAAGAAAAGCCGTGCTCTTGCATCACACGGCTTATCCATTGACTGAGTTCGGGTATCGATTCTTCTTCGTCCTTTGCAGGAATTACTACGGAAATATTCATTGCTCTGCTAAATCTCCTCGTCAGGTGGATTCTTTCTTACAAATATTGCTGTGATGAAAGAAAGTACTGCGTAAATAATCAACCCAAAACCATAAGACATGGCTAAGCCAGAAAGTGAGAACTGATTCTCAGTTCGTTTTTTGGCATCTTCCATAGCCTTATCCATTTGATCCTCGGCCATACCAAATCCTTCCATCATAGCCTGAGCATTTTCCAGCGCTACTTCAGTAAGTTTTCCAGGAAGCTCCGGATCAATTACGGTGTATAACACTATCGAAAAAATGGTTGAGATCAATCCCGAAACTGCCATTAAAATAAACCCATGCTGAAACGCCTTCCCATATGGTAACAAACCCCCAATTTCATTTCTATAATTGATACCTGCATAAATTGCCAATCCAATAAACAAGACAATTATAAAAATGCCGGTTTTCCAGTTGGCTAATAAAGCATAGTCAACTGCATAAAATACACACGTCAAAACGATACTGATTGCACCTACAATCAATCCCCATTTAAGGGCGTGCTGAAACAAGGTTGTCTGCGGTGTGTCTGTCTCTTCCATGGTTTTAAAAAAGTTTAGGTTGTCGTCTTAAAATTACAGATATTATTATGCTTATAAAAAAGCTGATGATAAAGCTCTGAAAGAAATACCGCTTCGCCAAATAGAGGGCATCAGCATCACGAATAGACTTTAGGCCTGCTTCAAAAGTCGCCTTCCCCATTCTTTCAATATCCTCAACCGGATAAGACTTTGCTTGTTCCAACGTCAATTCAATAAAAGATGAAACAAACTCCTTTTCCCAGGAGGCAAAAACAAAAAGAAGTGTGGATGATACTAGGGCAAAAAAGAATGTCAAAGCAAAGCTTCCCATCATGCCTTGCCAGAAATACAAGATGCCTTCATTGTGAAATTCCCGAAAATCCCTAAGACTAAAAACCAATATCAGTGCGAAAAGTATAATGCGGAAGTCAAAGAAAACAGGTATCACAAATGGGTGACGGCCCACATAATATAAAATGACGAGCAAAGTAAAACCAATTACACCGGCTGCCAGGCCATATCTGATAGAGACTCGAAAAAGAGGATTCTTCAACATTGCAAAACGGAAATTAAATCACAAGAATATGTCATTAGTTGGGTTCTGAAAAGTCAATTGATACTTTAATCACCTCATTCCTGTTTCCCCCCATGCGAAGCGCGTGGCAGGCGAAGGGAAATGATAAGCGGAAATTAAATTTTTAGAAGTTCCATCATATAAAAAAAACTGAAGGTTTCGCTCAATCTTCAATTCTTGATTTGCTATTATTGAAAACAGCAATCGCTCTTCCCCTTATGGTCTTCCCTAGCCAAGGTGAATTTTTAGATTTTGAGTAATTCGTATCCTTATCAAAAGCCCATTCTGCATTTGGATCAAAGAGCGTTAAGCAAGCCTTCTCATCAATTTCTATTTTTGGAATTTCCAGCTTCAATAATCTTCTAGGGGCAGATGTAATTTTTTCAAGCAGGTCTTCCATTTCAATCCACTTGGAGAGAGACGTGAGTTGCGAAGCAAAAGTCTGTAGGTTTATCATTCCAAAATCTGCCAGGTCAAATTCTAAAAATTTGCTTTCATCATCCTGAGGCACATGCCCCGTTACTAAAACATCGATAGTGCCGTCTTTCAAAGCTTTGATCAACGCTTCGTTGTCCGACTTTTCCCGCAAAGGAGGGTTTACCTTATAATTAGTGTCAAAGTCCATGAGGAGGCTATCATCCAGTAAAGCCTGATAACCTGTAATATCACAACTTACATTCAAGCCTTTTTTCTTGGCCACTTTAATGAGGTCAATCGTTTTAGCAGTGGATACTTTCGCAAAGTGTAAACGGCCACCTGCATAACTTAGTAGTTCAATATTTTTGTTCGCAGCAACTTCTTCGGCAATCCGTGGCATTCCCTTCAGGCCAAGCATGGTGCTGTTGACGCCTTCGTGCATCTGGCCAAACATGTTCAACCAGTTGTCTTCGGGATGATCGATGAGCAGGCCGTCAAATTTCTGGAGATACTGAAGTGTTTTTAGAAAAATATCTGTGTGCCAAATGGATCTGAGTCCATCGGTAAAGCCAACAGCTCCTGATTCGTGGAGGTCAATCATTTCCGTTAGCTCTTCTCCTTTATTGCTTTTCGTCACCGAAGCCAGCGCATGAATTTGTACAAGTCTGTTATCGTTGCCTTGCGTAATGTAGCTTACTTCATTCTTGGTTTGTACAGTTGGATAGGTATTTGGAAGAACAGCAACATCTGTAAACCCGCCAGCTGCTCCGGCCTTGGCAAGTGAAACGAGGTCTTCTTTGTGTTCAAGGCCAGGATCGCCAACATAAGCACCCACATCAAACCAACCGATAGAGAGAAACATTCCTTCAGCCTCAATGACTTTATCGGCAGAATAATTTTTATCTCCTATCTCGGCAATGCGGCCGTTGTTGATTACAATGTTTTTTTTCTTTTTATGAAAAGGAGATCCCTTATCAATAATGGTAGCAGACTGGATGAGTATTTTCATATTGATTGATCGAGTAAAGAAACAATCTTATTTACCTCACCCCGGCCAAGTCCATCTAAGCCTGATGATGTTCCTTCCCCTCTCCTTAAGGAGAGGGCGCTAGATGCATCTGCAAATAGCACAACCTTAGATGGGGTGAGGTGTGGCTCACACTTAGATTCTATGTATGTCAGAATTTTCAAATCTTCAAATTTTCTAATTTTTCCAAAACCTGATCAAAAGAACTTCTGCCAACAGAAAGAACAACGCCAGTACAACGGCATATTTCCACAAAGGCGTTCCCAAATATCTTTCTTTTATAGCGGTGCTAAAAGTTT
>JANOLM010000154.1:0-4634 GCA_031419815.1 Bacteroidia bacterium | reverse complement strand
ACTGAAAAAGTATTTTCAGATAAAATTAAAAGTTGGGTGCAAGCCGGAGGAACGTTGATTACGTTCAAGACTGCTTCAGAATGGGTGATCAAGCAAGGCATCGTCAAAGAAAAATTGGTGGTTATTGACACCGTTAAAAATCCAAAGCGCGTTGATTTTGAGAATGCAGCAGACACTGAAGGAGCAAAGCAAATTGGAGGATCAATCTTTCAAGCAGACCTAGATGTAACAAACCCTATCGGATTCGGATACACCGACCGAAAAGTTTCCATCTACCGCAATGGGCGAACATTTCTGCAGCCCAGTAAAGTGGCTTACAGCACGATTGTCCAATATGCCGCAAGCCCGTTGATCGGTGGTTACATTCACAAAACAGACATTAAGCGGGTAGCTAACTCAGCAGCAATTATTTTGAGTCCGGAAGGCCAGGGCAGAGTAATTTTGTTCTCAGATAATCCCAATTTTCGTGGCACCTGGTATGGAACTAACAAGTTGTTCTTTAATGCCTTGTTCTTTGGGCCGCTAGTTTCATTGCCGACAAATTTTAGTGAGGAGTAATATTTTTTTAAATATTCACTGCACGATAAAAGTCATTATTAAAATGTTTCAGCATAAAAAAGTATATGAAAAGACTAACTCTTTTGATCTTTCTATTTAGTGTAGCTATCTCACTACACGCTCAGAAAAAAGAAACTAAAACCTCTCCTATCAAAGAGGAGAAAAAAGATGAACTCCCCTTACCGGGAATTAAGTTCAGGAATATTGGCCCGGCCGTTACTTCAGGTCGCATCTCCGATTTTGCAGTGAATCCAATTAGCCTCCATGAGTATTATGTTGCCACTTCTTCTGGTGGCGTCTGGAAAACAGTAAATGCCGGAACTACCTATGAGCCAATCTTTGACAGCCAGGGGTCATACTCCATTGGCTGTGTTACACTTGATCCCAACAATCCAAACGTAGTTTGGGTAGGAACAGGAGAAAATAATAACCAACGCAGTGTTGCTTATGGCGATGGCATTTATAAATCAGAAGATGGAGGCAGCACGTGGAAAAATATGGGATTAAAAACTTCCGAGCATATCGGAAAAATAATTATCGATCCAAAAAATTCAGATGTTGTCTACGTAGCAGCCATAGGCCCATTGTGGAAAGAAGGAGATGAACGTGGCGTGTATAAAACAACAGATGGTGGTAAGACCTGGAACCAGGTTTTAAAACTCGATGAGCACACCGGTGTCAATGACCTTGTGATGGATCCGCGAAACCCTGCTATACTATATGCTTCTGCTTTCCAGAGAAGAAGACACGATTATGCCTATGTCAGTGGCGGCCCTGGTTCTGGTATGTACAAAACTGTGGACGGTGGCAAAACCTGGGAAAAAGCAAACACAGGGTTGCCCGCTGCCGATAAAGGGCGGATTGGACTTGACATCTCGCCTGCCAATCCTGATTACATATATGCCATAGTTGATGCTGCAAAGGATGCCGGGTTCTATCGCTCAATAAATCGCGGAGCAAGCTGGGTAAAAATGAGCGACCATCAAACGGGCGGCAATTATTACAATGAAGTTATTGCTGATCCGAAAAATCCTAATAGAGTTTTTACGATGGGCTATGCCATAAGTGTGAGTGACGATGGCGGGAAAAACTTCAGGCCAATCGGAGAAAAATCTAAACACGTAGACAATCACGCCCTATGGGTAAATCCTACTAACACCAACCACATGATCAATGGCTGCGATGGTGGTATTTACGAAACCTGGGATGGCGCAAAAACCTGGCAGTTTAAATCCAACTTACCCGTTACCCAATTTTATAAAGTAGAAGTAGATAATACAGAGCCTTTTTATTTTGTATACGGTGGCACACAAGATAATTTTAGTTTGGGCGGCCCTTCGCGCACACGCAATGAAAGTGGCATCCTGAACTCGGATTGGTTTGTCACCAACGGAGGCGATGGCTTTGAAAGTGCTATTGATCCATTCAATACCAATATTGTATATGCCGAATCGCAACACGGTGGACTTGTACGATTTGATAAAGCCACTGGCGAGTCTACGGGCATACAGCCCAAGCCGCGAAAAGGAGAAAATGATTATCGTTGGAATTGGGATGTACCCTTACAAACCAGCGTTCATAAAAAGGGAAGGATTTATTTTGCAGCCAACAAAGTTTTTAGAAGTGACGATTACGGAAATACATGGCAGGTAATCAGCGAAGACATTACGCGCAATCTGGATCGAAATAAATTGCCACTGATGGGAAAAGTTTGGAGTATTGATGCCACAGGAAAAAATAGTGGAACCGCGCTCTACGGAACAGTGAGCGCGATGTCAGAATCTCCAAAAAATGAAAATTTAATTGTCATAGGCACTGATGACGGGCTTATCCAGACCACTATCAATGGTGGAACAACCTGGAAAAAATCAGAAACCTTTACTGGCGTTCCCGCCATGACGTATGTTTATCACCTTCTCACCTCTCAACACGATGAAAATGTAATTTATGCAACCTTCAACAATCACAAACGCGGAGATTTCAAACCCTATATTTATAAAAGTAATGATAAAGGCGCCACGTGGATTTCAATTACAGCAAATCTTCCGGAGCGCGGCTCCACATATAGTATAATGGAAGACCATGTTGATCCTAATCTGTTATTTGCCGCAACTGAATTTGGTGTCTACTTCTCAAACGATGGCAGCAAAAGCTGGCGACAGCTTAAAAACGGACTTCCAACCATCGGCATTCGCGACATGGCCATCCAGAAAAGAGAAAACGATTTAGTACTCGCTTCCTTTGGCAGGGGATTTTTTGTACTGGATGATTACTCGCCCTTACGCAACCTGAAACAAACGGATGGTAAGGAAGGCTATCTCTTCCCGATCAAAGACAGTTGGATGTACATTGAAAATAGTCCGCTGGGAATCAGAGGAAAGGGATTTTTAGGTGAATCATTATATGCCGCGGAAAATCCAAAAGTGGGCGCCACGTTCACGTATTTTTATAAAGAAGACCTCAAGACCTTAAAAGAAAAAAGACAAGAGGAGCAAGACAAACTTTATAAAGACGGCAAGGATGTATTTTATCCCACCTATGAAAATTTGAAGGAAGAAGAAAAGGAAGAAAGTCCTTATCTGCTTTTTACAATTCGAAATGAGCAAGGAGATATTATTCGCAAGCTAAAATCTTCTGCTAAAAAAGGAGTAAACAGAATAGTATGGGATTTTCGTTACCCCAGCTCTAATCCAATCAATCTCACTCAAACCGCAAATGATAATGTGTTCCAACCCAATGATGTTGGGCAACTCGCAGCTCCGGGCAACTATACTGTTACACTCTCCAAGTATGTTGCAGGAGTATTTACCGACCTGGCAGGCCCTGATAAATTTGTTGTTAAGGTCTTACCCGGCACAACTTTACCTTCGTCAAACCGTCCGGCTTTGGTAGAATGGCAGCGCAAGGCAGCAGAACTTCAGCGAAGCGTGCAGGGTGCCACAAGAACTATAGCAGATGTTAATACGCGTCTTAAGCATTTAAAGGAAGCTGTCTTCAGTGTATCAAAACCAAATCAGGATTTCGTAAAGGATATATCGGGTATCGAAGAGAAACTGCGATCCATTCAAAAGAAAATGAATGGAGACGCGGTGGCCAATCAACTTGATCTCGATTCCCCACCTTCCATTTCGTCACGCATGTTCAGTGCCATTAACGATGGCAATAGTACCACTAGCGAACCTACTACCACCATGAAAGATCAATTGCAGATTGCATCTGATGAGTTTGAACCTCTACTTGCCGAGTTAAAAAATGTAGCAACAAGTGACATTAAAATATTAGAACAAAAACTGGAAGCTGCCGGGGCACCTTACACACCCGGTAGAATTCCAGAACTGAAAAAGAACTAATAAGTTTACTCGACACAAAGCTATATTGCCATCATTTTTCCTGACTTTGCATCAGACTATTAATATGGCAACACCCAATTAGGAACATGGATATTTGGCACACGCTAAGCCAGATTGGCATTAATGCAGATTCAAGCTGGCCAAAAAATCGTCAGATAATTCTGTGCAACCGTGTTGCTGCAGTTCTTTCTGGCCTAAGCTTTCTTCTTTCTCTTATTTCATTAATCTACTTCGGATTCATCTTATCAGTGAATCTAGCTTTTTTTGCCTCCCTTATCTTTTTAGTTCCAATTCTCCTTAATCGCTGGCAGTACCTCAATGGAAGTAGATTATTCCTGGTCACTTCCTTAAGTTTAGCATCCATTATTATTTCGATCAGTGATAAAATAGACGTTGCTGTTCAACTAGAAGAATTTCAGTATTTCCATTTTCGATTACTCCTATTGGTTGCTGGCCTTTTTCCGCTAATTCTATTCAAGCTGAATGAGCCAAAATTTTGGATGACAGCATCCTCTATCAATATCCTCTGCATTATATTCTACGATCCAATTCATGAATTTTTTGGTGTTGGCTACTATCAATTGGGCTTTCAGGCACCTAACTACTATTTCTTGAATTATATGGTTGTTGCTACTTCACTAATTTTGGCAGGAAGCACTTATTTCTTAAAATTTAGTTTTGAGGAAACAGAGAAAACGAACGAAGGACTTATACAGAATTTGAATC
>JANOLM010000153.1:0-20273 GCA_031419815.1 Bacteroidia bacterium | reverse complement strand
GAAAGAATCAATCGACAATTGACAAAATCATTTGAGCCACGATTGACAACTTGGAAAGGCATCTCTTGAAGATATTTGTAGCTGGCATTTATTTATGGGGAGTTCTAAAAATTCAATTGTTTCTTTTTATTACCTCATTCCAGTTTCCCCCCATGCGAAGCGCGTGGCAGGCGAGGGGAAATGATAGATGGAAATTGAATTTTTAGAACTCCTCTTATGATTTCATCCGCTTAACAGCTTTGTGGTGCGGAAGTTCATCTTTTTGTAAAGCTTTCTTACCGGCTTTCATACGGTTCTTTTGTTCAAGGCGCACGTTATAACGGATTACCTGCCAATACTCAGTACCATACCCAACAAAAATTTCTGATCCTGCAAGAATATCTTTGGAGGCTTCTATGTAGCAACGTTTCTTTTCGGTTACATATTCTGAATTATTCTTTACACCTTCTACCCGTGCTATGCCTCGTGCATCATTTGCATAATGGGCAACAGATTTTTTTGTCTTCCATGCATCAATGCAGTATTTGCCAGTAAAGAAAAATACATAACCATTTCTATTATCAGCCATCTTCTCCACTTCCTTCCAGGTAACCACCTTGCCCTTGTACTCTATGATACGAGTTCCTTTAGGAATAAAAACTTTTGAAAACAGTCCTTTACCTGAACCCGGAATATTTGATTTCTTTACGATAAGATTTTTCTCGAGTAGCGCCATATTAAAAATGTGCGCGAAGATAGACCTCCATCAACGATTTAAAAAATGGGATTCAGATATTCCAAAGTGATTGTGTTGGTTCGTTGTCTTAATCCTTATTTCTAAAATCCAGATTATGAAAAACAAATAACCGAATAGCATTGATGTTTAAATATTCGTTTCCACCAGCCAATTGCTGAAAGATGTACATGTAACCAAGCTGTGCATTGAGATGAGAGGTGAATTGATATCCTAATCCTACGAAAGCCCTGTTCTGATCGAAGTAATTATACACAATCTCCTTTCCAAAATTGATCATCACTTCATTGTTAGCAAAAAGGAACGGAGTTTTCGCCACCACTTGTTTTCCTTTTAGCGGAATGGTAAATGCCATGTTGTACCGGATGCGATAATTGAAACTATATTCATCTGTTAACTCCCCAGCCGCAACTTTTCTTCTGAATCGCTCTTCAAGACGAACCCATTGCATCATGTTGAATCCATTCTTTTTCTCAGTCCATTGTATTTGTTGCCACGGGCGATGCTCGGGAACATCAGGACCACCAGTAGTTGAATACCTTGTGGCGTAAGCGTAGGCTGCTGTTAACTTTACCTGATCGGACAGATAGTACATGTAACCTGCTCTTGCAATTGTCTGTCCTACATGGTGCACATAGTTTCCCGTGAATCGCAAATGCAGGTCAACCCACATCCCTGATTTATTGGTGAATCGCGTTTGATTGAAATAGGCCAACCAAGTCTGTTCTTCCGTTTCAAACTCTTTGGCCTGTGAAAAAGCCTGCTGCCCAAATGTGAGCAACAAGGCTACAACTGTAATTAAATTCCTTTTCATTTTTTTAACAATCCGTCTAGTGTAATGGACACATCGCTAGTTATGGTAAAATTCGGAATTATCGATTCCCAAAGGCGTTTTTAAGACAAAAAAATGCTTAACAGAAGCTTTTATAGGCAGTCTTTGCTGCTATAGTAATCTTTAGATGGTAAGAATCTGTAAGAATATCTTTGGAGGCTTCTTCACTATCACATTTTATACTCTCCAATCTCATTAACTTTTACCGCTCTCAATTTCTTAGTCGCCTTGAAATCCAAATAGATAGGCTGAAGGTTGTTCCAAAAGTTAGCGACTTTTTCGTTTGCTGAATAATCCTGTACCAATTTTTCGAGAGAACCTACATCCAACCGATCGGGAAAAATATGGAGAGGAATTTTTTCCTGTCCATTATTTCTAGCCTCTACGGCTAGCACATAAAGTTCTTTGATCTTATTGTCTGTTAGTGGAATGCAGCCTATCGTAACACAGTTGCCATGAATATAAATGCTTCCTCCAGGATGTTGCTTATCGCTAAGAATCCTATCTGAGGCATTGGGATAGTTAACGCCCAGCGATAAATGAAAATTACTGAATGGGTTAAAGTGATTGATGTAATAAACGCCTTCCGGAATTTGCAGGTCACCTTCTTTGCGTTTGGGCCCAAGTGTTCCAGAGGTTGAACAAAAAGCATACGTATGTAACAGTGTAAACTCCTCTTTTCCTTTTTCTTTGATCCAAACTTCAAGGTTTTGTTCTTTCTTAAAGGCTCTCAAAAAAAGTTGAAAGCCAGTGTAGTTCAATTGCTTTTCTTTAAAAAGTGTCTTTATGGTCATCTCTTTTTCTTGATACGCAGATTTTACCCGCGAATTCTTGAGTTGTGCTTCCTTGAATGAAACAGATTGTGCTATCATGAGTAAAAACAGAGGTATCAATTTCATAGCGGGATTACCTTATTCAATGTCAAGTTATGTTTTCTATTTGTGTGTTGGACGAGATAAATAACATCATACACAAATTCTTCCTGCATTTCTCCCTCTAATTTCCGATATTTCCCATCCCCTAAAAATTAAGATATGAAGAGCCTTCCCTGGAAGAAAATTGGTCTCGTAGGTATTGGCCTGACAGCCGTATTAGCAGCCGTATTTTAT
Source organism: Bacteroidia bacterium (assembly GCA_031419815.1). GTDB lineage: Bacteria > Bacteroidota > Bacteroidia > Cytophagales > Cyclobacteriaceae > ELB16-189. The sequence continues at coordinate 17,599 of JANOLM010000153.1, read as the reverse complement.
TTTATCCCTGGCAAAGGAGCCAAAACTTTTAACTCTGCCATCAACCCGGCCTTTGGCGAATACATTTCGTCTTACACGGCTGGGGTGGTAAGTTCGGGGTCGCCTATTCGCGTCATTTTTTCTAAGGATGCTGTCGATTCCTCTTCGATAGGCAGCGAGACATCCGCAAAACTTTTTGAATTTACCCCTTCAATTGTCGGCACAACAATCTGGCACGACAGACGAACTGTAGAGTTCAAGCCAGCATCGCGTCTCACATCGGGTCAGATTTATGAAGTACATGTTTTGCTCTCCAAATTATTTGAGGTAGCCAGTGCGCTAAGTAGTTTCGAATATACATTTCAAGTTATACCACAAAACTTTGAAGTTGCAGTAGAAAATATTAGGCCGTATGTCAAAACGCAGCTTGCCAGACAGAAAATTGAAGGGACTTTATTTACCGCTGACTATGCAGAGAATGTGGCCGTGGAAAAAATGATAACTGCCCTGCAGGATAGTCGATCACTTAAAGTGAATTGGACCCATGCAGGCGAAGGCAAGCAACATCTTTTTGTTGTGGAAGATGTATCACGCAAGGATGCCGGAAGTATAGTGAAGTTAGAAATCAATGGACGAGCAATAGGAATCGATCAAACTGCAAATAGGGAAGTGGAAATCCCTGCACTTGGAGATTTTAAAGTAACCAACGTTCGCGTGGAGCAAGGCAGCAGCCAGCATGTAGTGTTACAATTTTCTGATCCGCTCAGCGAAACACAAAATCTGGAAGGCCTTATTAGCATTACTGATTTGGGCAGTTTGGATTTTGAAATTAAGGATAATGAAGTCTGGGTATATCCCCCTGTTCGCCAAACCGGATCACGCACCCTTACGGTAGAAGCTGGGATTAAAAACTCCGTGAATTACAAGATGCCAGAGGGCGGATCTTTCAAAGTTGCATTTGAAGAGCTGCTGCCAGCCGTACGATTTACTGGAAAAGGAACGATACTCCCCAGCAGCGATGGGTTGGTGATGCCATTTGAAGCGGTGAACTTAAAATCGGTGGACGTTCAGATCATTAAAATATTTGAGAACAATGTATTACAGTTTTTACAGATAAATGATTTTGAAGGTAACCAGGAATTGCGCAGAGTGGGAAAGTCAGTACTGAAGAAAACAGTTTCATTGGAAAATGCAGGGGTAACAGATTTAGGGAAATGGAATCGTTACACGTTGGATCTTGCTACGTTAATAAATGCAGAACCAGGTGCAATCTATCAGGTGGGTATTGGATTTAAAAAATCCTACCTGGCCTACGTGTGTGAAGGGAGTGAAGAAACCGGTTCTTCCACTGCGATGTCTGGCTTTGAGCAAGAGGATTTTGAAACAGAAGGAGAGGCTGATGAAAGTTATTGGGACTCGTATGAAGACTATTATTATGGGGAGGATTACGATTGGAAGCAACGCGATAACCCATGTCATTCTTCTTACTACACAAGCAACCGCACCGTCAAGCGGAATGTGATTGCTTCGGATCTTGGGTTAATCGCCAAGCGCGGTGGTGACGGAAATACAGTTATCATAGCTACTGATTTAAAAACAACTCAACCTATTTCGGGCGTTCAACTTGATTTATATGATTTTCAGCAACAGGTGATTGGCTCAGCCTCAACAGGTGCAGATGGCAAAGCGATCATCACTACTAAACAGAATCCATTTATGCTAGTGGCGAAGAGCGGCTCACAGCGTGGCTATCTTAAATTAGAAGATGGCGAATCACTTTCGCTTAGCAACTTTGATGTGGGCGGAGAGCAAGTAAGCAAAGGCCTCAAGGGATTTTTGTATGGCGAACGAGGAGTGTGGAGGCCAGGCGATTCTCTCTATTTAAGTTTTATTCTTGAGGACAAATTGAAATTGATCCCCACTAATCATCCGGTGGTTTTTGAATTACAAAATCCACAAGGCCAGGTTACAAATCGAATTGTGCGATCAGGTTCTGAAAATGGTTTCTACAATTTTGCGACAGCAACATCATCGGATGCGCCTACAGGAAACTGGCTGGGCAGAGTGAAAGTAGGAGGAACGGAATTTACCCAACCTATAAAAATTGAAATGGTGAAACCCAACCGGCTCAAGATCAATTTGGATTTTGGCGTGGATAAACTGACGGCTGGAAATAATAATGTTTCCGGAAAATTAAAAGTGAACTGGCTTCATGGAGCGCCCGGAAAAAATCTAAAAGCAGAGTTTGAAGTATTGCTGACAAAAGCCGAAACCAAGTTTGCTAAATATTCAGAATATGTATTTGATGATCCCTCACGCAATTTCAATAGCGAATCCCAACCCATCTTCCAAGGCTACACGGATGACGATGGTAATGCAACAGTCACAGCTGATCTTAAAGTTTCGGCTGAAGCGCCTGGTATGCTCAATGCAATCTTCCGTGGAAAAGTTTTTGAAGAGAGTGGCAATTTCAGTATAGACAGATTTAGTATTCCTTATTATCCGTATGAATCTTTCGCAGGCATTCTTTTACCGAAAGGCGATAAAGCCCGTGGAATGTTGCTCACCGATACAACCCATCGTGTGGATGTAGTAACAGTTGATGCGGAAGGCAATCCGCTTTCGCGAAATATTGAGATGAGTCTTTATAAAGTTGAGTGGCGCTGGTGGTGGGATAGTTCAGAGGAAGGAGCTGTGAATTATATGTCGGGAAATTATTCACAGCCATTAGCAGTGGGAAACATCCGGACTGCCAATGGCAAAGGTGCATGGAATTTCAAAATTAAATACCCAGAATGGGGTCGCTATTATGTGAAGGCCTATGATCCGCAATCGGGACACAGTTCAGGAAAAATTGTGTACATCGATTGGCCTGGCTGGGCTGGCCGTGCGCGACAGGACGGGCAAGGTGCAACCATGCTCTCTTTTGCATCGGATAAGCCAGCTTATAATATTGGTGAAAAAGCAAACCTTGTGATTCCAGGTGGTGACAAAGGTAGGGCTTTGGTGAGCGTTGAAAGCGGAAGTCGTGTTATTGAAACGTATTGGTTGGAAACACAAAAAGGCGACAACAAATTTAGCTTTGAGATCACCAAAGAAATGACTCCCAATGTGTTTGTGAACGTTACAATGTTGCAACCACATGCGCAAACTGTAAATGATTTGCCGATTCGTTTGTACGGAATGATTCCTATTCAAGTGGAAGACCCTAACACGCATTTGAATCCTGTGATAACAATGGTTGATGTATTGGAGCCGGGACAAGAAGTGGTGATCAAGGTTTCGGAGCAGGCCAAACGTAAGATGACGTACACACTCGCAATTGTGGAAGAAGGACTTCTTGATCTCACTCGCTATCGCACTCCGGATGTATGGAGTCGCTTCTACGCGCGCGAAGCGTTGGGCGTGAAGACCTGGGATTTGTATGATCAAGTGATGGGATCTTTTGGTGGCAAGGTTGAACGCCTGATGGCAATTGGTGGCGATGGTGAGCTTGCTGCTAAGGAAGATGATTCAAAGTCGAATCAATTTAAACCCGTAGTTAAATTCTTCGGGCCATTTACCTTGGATGGCGGAAGCAATGAGCATCGGTTCGTGATGCCACAATATATTGGCTCAGTGAAAACAATGTTGGTGGCCGGCTATGAGGGTGCTTATGGTAAAACGGATAAGGCAACTCCCGTGCGCAAGCCACTGATGGTTCTAGCAACATTACCGCGTGTACTGGGCCCTGAAGAAACAGTGAAACTTCCGATCACATTATTTTCCAGTGAGAAAAGCATTCGCGATGTAAAAGTAGATGTTAAAGTCAGCGGACCCGTTACGTTGCCAAATGCAAGCCGGTCGGTAACCATGTCTGGCATTGGAGACCAGACAATTGATTTTGATTTAGTTGTGAAAGGAGAAACAGGATTTGCAAAGATTGAAGTTACGGCTTCATCCGGAAATTATAAAGCAACGGATATTATTGAAATTGAAATACGTAATCCTAATCCCCTGGTAACAAAAGTGCAGGAAGCAATTCTGGAAGCTGGTAAAACATGGACATCAAGTATAGCGCCTGTTGGCATTGCCGGAACGAACGCTACTATTTTGGAAGTTTCCAGTTTACCGCCAATCAACCTTGGCCAGCGATTGAAATATCTTTTGCAATATCCCTACGGATGCATTGAGCAGACTACTTCCGCTGTATTCCCCCAACTTTATCTTGATCAGGTGAAGACATTAATCCCAGAGGAGAAGGCTATGATTCAACGCAATGTTAAAGCAGGAGTGGAGCGTATAAAATTGTTTGCCAATAGAGATGGAGGCTTTGCGTATTGGCCAGGCGGTGAAGACTCTGATAGTTGGGGAACAACTTATGCGGGTCATTTTTTGGTAGAAGCTGATGCCAAGGGATATTTTGTTCCGAATGACATGATCAAACGCTGGAAAAAATATCAGAAGAACAAAGCCCAGGCTTGGCGTAAGAATCAGGAATATTCCAGTAGTGAATTAATTCAAGCGTATCGGCTTTATACATTAGCATTGGCTGGTGACCCGGAGCTTGGTGCAATGAATCGTTTGCGGGAACAAACTGGTGTTCCATCTACAGCGAGCTGGATGCTGGCTGCCGCCTATGTGAAAGCAGGTCAGCCCGAAGCTGGCAAAAAACTAATTGCCAATCTTTCTACGAATGTTAAGCCATATCAGGAGATGGCCTATTCCTATGGTTCAGATCTTCGCGACAAAGCGATCATTCTTGAAACCTTGCTGTTATTGAATGAGCGAACGAAAGGATTTGAGTTGTTGAAAGAAATTTCCGCATCATTAAGTAACTCGTCTTATTGGATGAGTACGCAAACTGCTGCTTGGTGTTTAAAATCTGTTGGGTCTTTTGCAAGCCTCGAGCAAAAAGGAGAACTGAAGTTTACCTATACCTACAATGGAAAAGAAGTTTTAGCAAGTACAGAACTACCGATCGCACAAGTAACCTTGCCGATGGAAGGAGCAAAAGTAAATAGCCTGAAGCTGGCAAGTGCAAGCAAAGGAACTTTGTTTGTCCGGATTATTTCGGAAGGAGTGCCGGCTCGTGGTGAAGAGGATGATGCCGATAACAATTTGAATATCAGCGTGACGTATGCGGATGCTGATGGCAAAGCGATTGACCCTATTCAATTAGAACAAGGCAAAGAGTTTGTGGCAACGGTCATTATCTCCAATCCTGGTTTGCGAGGCATTTACAAAAACATGGCATTGAACCAGATTTTTCCTTCCGGTTGGGAGATCATTAACCTTCGTCTTGGTGGCGATGAAGAGCGGTTGACCGGAGATAAGCCAACGTATCAGGATATTCGCGATGATCGGGTTTACACCTACTTCGATTTGGGGGCTAATCAGCGCAAAACTTTCAAAGTTATGCTCACGGCAAGTTATGCCGGATCCTATTATTTACCCGCTGTTAGCTGTGAAGCGATGTACGATCACGGGATTTATGCCCGCAAGAAAGGTAAAGTGGTTGAGGTTGTGAAGAAGGTAGTGCAATAAATTGGAGGAAAGATCATGAGCCCACTCTCATTTCTTAAACTCATTTCTTAAAAGGTAATTTATAACAATAGAAGACTGGGCTTTAGCCCAAGAGAGAAATTGCAAACTGTCGTCACATGAAATTGATGCTCTACTAAGCAGAATGGTTTAATAAAATTATAGGAGCAAAGGAGAATAGAGTTTAAAAAACATGAAAAGGAATTTGTCTTTGTTGGCCATTTTCGCGCTGATGACGCTATCTGGCTTTGCTCAATCGGGGAAGACCGAGCAGCTTATTTCAGATCTTTCAAAAAGGAAATTTGAGTGGATGATTGATAAAAGGCTTGATTCACTTGAAGCAATGTTGGATGATCATGTTAAATACATTCATTCAAATGGATGGACACAATCCAAGAAAGAAGTTATTGACGATTTTGTCACTGGTAAGTTAGCTTATCAAAAAATAGAAATCACTGAATCAACTGTGCGTCTTTTTGAGGGAACCGCTATTGTAACGGGAAAAGGAAAATTTTCAGGCACTGTGAGTAACATTAAGTTTTCCTTGGAGCTTTCGTTTACGGAAGTCTATGTCACTAAAATGAACCAGTGGCTACTGGTATCGCGGCATGCCAATCGAATGCCTTAGCATTAGCACTGTAGTTTTTTGCATTACGAGAAAGAATGGTAATTGGGTTTGATCCTATACCCGATCACCAGCTATCATTTCTGCGGATTTTCCATAGCAAAACTGCATCTACTTATTTGTACCTTTGATTCCCAATTATTTAAAATATGATCTACAATTCGATTGTTGAAACCATTGGTAATACGCCCATGGTAAAGCTTAATAAAATATTCAAAGGCATTCCTGGGACAGTTTTGGCTAAAGTAGAGTATTTCAATCCTGGAAACAGCACCAAGGATCGGATGGCCATAAAAATGATTGAGGACGCTGAAAAATCAGGGCTTTTGAAACCAGGGGGCACCATTATAGAAGGCACTAGTGGAAACACAGGAATGGGTCTGGCACTGGCAGCAGTTGTCAAAGGATACAAATGCATTTTTATCATGGCGGATAAACAATCGCAGGAAAAAATTAATATCCTTCGTGCTGTAGGTGCAGAAGTAATTGTATGTCCAACGAATGTTGAGCCTGAAGATCCCCGCTCATACTATTCTGTTGCGCGTAAGCTGAACAAAGAAACTCCAAACTCAATTTATCCAAACCAATACGATAATCCATCCAATGCGCAAGCCCATTATGAAACAACGGGGCCTGAAATATGGAAGCAAACAGAGGGTAAGATTACTCACTATGTAGCTACCGTGGGCACAGGTGGATCAATGTGTGGTACTTCCAAATATTTGAAAGAACACAATTCTGATGTGATAACAGTAGGAATAGATACATACGGATCGGTCTTCAAGAAATATAAAGAGACTGGCATATTTGATAAGAATGAAATCTATCCATATCTCACCGAAGGTTTTGGTGAAGACATCTTACCTAAAAATGTTGACTTTGACTTGATTGATTTATTTATCAAGGTGACGGACAAGGACGGTGCTATCATGGCGCGAAGGTTATCACGTGAAGAGGGAATGTTTGTGGGGTGGAGCAGTGGCTCTGCAGTTCATGGCGCAGTGGAGTATGCCCGGGAGCATCTTACAAAAAATGACGTGATGGTAATTCTGTTACCGGATCATGGCACACGCTATCTCAACAAAGTGTATAACGACCAATGGATGAAAGACCATGGTTTCCTGGAAGAGCGATCCTTCTCCACAGCACGTGAAATCATTGTAGGTAGAAACGGAAAGAACAGCCTCTATACCATTTCCAAAAATTCAAAAATTGGAGATGCCATTCGGCTTATGAATAAAGAAGGCATTGACCAAATGCCTGTTGTGGATGGGGTTGAATTTGTTGGGAGTGTAGCCTCGTCAAGCCTTTTAGAAAAAATCATTTTCGAACCAGAAATGAAAGACAAAATGGTTGGCGACCTGATGGATAAACCAATGCAATTTGTGGCGTTGGACAGTACGCTGGATGTTCTTTCCTCTTTGCTAAATAAAAACAGTAAGGCTTTATTGGTACGGGATAGTTTGGATGCAGTTCACATCATTACACAACATGATATTTTGAAAGCGATTACAAGCTAGTGTTAAGTTAACCGTGAAATGTTAATAGTTAATCGTAAAAGTCACTGTAAAATCAGATAGCCTCCGCAAAGATTAACCGTCAAATTACAATTAACATTACACTGGTAAAACTACTTGCCTTTCAAAACTTCTATCTCAACCCGATCATTATAATTTGCAAGCGTACTTGTGCGGGGGTAGATCATCATTTTGCCGCCTTGTCCTTTTAAGCTTATTCGCTCTTGCGCTATCCCAAGACTGACCAGGTAATTCTCTACCGCTTCTGCACGCAATTCGGTTAGTCTCATAGCCGTTGCCTTCTCTTTTTTATTTAGAGCCGGATCAAGGGCAAAAATATTTGTACTGCTTCCCAATGTTATAATATCTCGTGATTCATCACCATTACTATGCCCATGAATCTTTATCTTATACTTAGATTTCTCCTTCATCAAGTCGGCCAATCCATCCAATTCATTCCGCGAACCAGGTTCAAGGATTGTTGAGTTGCGGAAAAATCTTACATTATTGAAGTCGATGTAGTCCCCTTTTTTTGCGGGTATTAAATCAAACGTGACAATTGTTTCTTGTTTTTCTCCAATGCCAGAGGAAACGGCAGAGGGATCCTTATAATTGAAGATCACCTTGGCTGGCTTGTAACCAGGTGCTTGAATAGTTGCTTGATAAGCTCCCGAACTATTTTTTGGTGCCACTAGATAAACTAGTTGATTGGCCTTGAATCCCTGGTATTGCGCAGCTTTTGACTCTACTATGTGAACTTCGCCTGCGACCTCTTTGCCAGATTCAGCATTTACAAGTTTAAAATAAAATGGTTTGCCAACAGGTTTTTTTTCTATCGGTGTAACAACATCCGTTTTAATGGAGGAGGAATCAATGGTAGCAACGTGCCGCGAAATACTAGAATCTTTTTTAGGTAAGTCCACTACAATAGGATCAATGACCTCTGGATCGACTGGTTTAACAGTAACCGGAATTCGATCAATCTCTTTTTTTAAATTGCTCGTTTTCCCCTTGGCTACTTTATTTTTTTTGTCATAATCTTTATTGATCGCGGCCTCAGATGCTTTGATGGTTTCGGTTATAAAATCCCGCACATTTATTACCCGTTCCAATTCCGACTCAAGATATTCCCGAGCCATTTCCTTGTCAACAGAATCGGGAAGAGGGTTGAACTCATGCATCCATTCTATCATGGTATTGTTGGCGGTGTCCAGTTGGGATAGAATTCCCGCTAACTGTTTTTTGCGTTCAGCATTCGCAGTGTTTCCTGCTTTTTCGGCAATATCTTTTTTTAGATTGTAGATGTCCTCCATCTTGGGCATTATAGAATCGTGTACTACCATTACCTGGTCGTACAAAATTTGATTGGTGCTGTCGCCACCTATGCTTCCATCTTTTTTCTCACCAGATCGGCCACACGCAGTCAATATTAGCAAAGCGAAGAGGATTTTTGGAAGAGATTTCATAACTATTGAGCTTTTTAGTTTTTACGAATTTAGAAGTCAAGATGTCTTAAGTGATATTCAAAATTAAATCATTCTAAAATTTACGCCTACTGTTATTGTCAAATTATTCCCGTCCTGAAAGATACCCCAACAGGGGCGATGGATTACCGGCCTTTCAAGACTTCAATCTCAACACGGTCATTATAATTTGCCAGCGTACTTGCGCGCGGGTAGATCATCATTTTACCCCCTTCTCCTTTTGTTGCTATCCGGCCTTGCTCTATTCCCTGACTGGTAAGATAGTTTTCAACCGCTTCTGCGCGCAATTCCGTTAGCCTCTTTGCTGATGCCTCTTCCTTTGTATTTTGAGAAGGATCAAGAGCAAAAACATTAGTACTGGTTCCAATTGTTATGATGTCTCTTGATTCATCTCCATTGCTATGCCCATGAATCTTTATCTTATACTTTGGGTTTTCCTTCATTAAGGCGGCCAGTCCATCCAATTCATTTTGAGAACCAGGTTCAAGGATTGATGAATTGCGGAAAAACCTTACGTTATTAAAATCGATGTAATCTCCTTTTTTTGCAGGTACTAATTCAAACGTAAAAATTGATTCTTGCTTTTCTCCGATGCCCGATGCAGAAGCTGACGGATCGTTATAATTGAAAGCCAACTTTGCTCGCTTATAGCCTGGTGCCTGAACGGACGCCTGGTAAACTCCTGTTGTATTTTTTGGTGGCATTAAGTAAACTAATTCATTGCCTTTGAATCCCTGATATTGAGTAGCCTTTGACTCAACAACGTGCACTTCGCCCAGTACTTCGCTACCAGATTCTGAATTCACAAGTTTAAAATAAAATGGTTTTACGTCAGGTTTTTTTTCTACTATTTCATTAACTGACTTTTTAAATTCTGAAGAATCAATGGTAACAACGGGCGGGGTTATTGCGGAATCTCTTTTTGGCATTTGCCCGGCAACTGGTTCAATCACTTCCACTACTACCGGCTTTTCCTCCACCGGTGTCGCAGGGGTAATCTCTGCCGGAGCTGGCCCAGTATCTTCGCCTAACTTGCCCTCATAGACCCAGGCATCTTTAAACTTTGTTTCAACTCTAATTTTAATAAGAAAGGAGAAAGCATTTTTTCTCTCAGCAGTATTCAAAATGAAAACATAGTAAAGCTTTTGCCGTGTGTTTATGGCATACTGCGCCCGAAAGCTTTCCTGATTGGCCATGTCGGTAAATCGAACAGCATTGTTAAGTTTAGCGAAAGCGCCAATGACAACATAATTGGATGGTTGCTGGGGATCCTGCGCAAATACTTTTGAGACGATTACAGAAAACAAAGTGGCAATGGTAAAAGCAAATCCAAGCGTCTTCATAATAGAATTTAAAAACTATTCAAAGTTAAGGAAAAAGGTATTTCTCAACAGAAGAACCAGATTAAGGATTTTTCTCCAATTTCACTATGATTTCTTTTAACATCTCAACTTGCAGGCGCTGAATTTCAAACAGCCGCTGTTGCTGATGCAAAATGAGATGATCCATTTTTTCATGTAGCATCCTGATTTCAATTTCAGCTTTAAGGTTTACCTGATAGTCATTTTTAGAACGCTCCCGATCCTTTTCTTCCAGCCGGTTTTGGCTCATCATTATTAAGGGAGCTTGTAGGGCCGCCAAACAGGATAAAATCAAATTCAACAGGATAAATGGATAAGGATCGAAAACTTTGACGAGTAGGAAAAACACATTCACGCCTATCCATAAAAATATAAAACCAAAAAAGGAAATAATGAAAGTCCAACTGCCTCCAAAAGCGGCAATTTTATCAGCAAGCTTTTGGCCAATTGTAAGGTGATCATCAATCGCCCTATCAATATTATCAGAAATGATTTTATTGTTGTGAAGTGCCTTAAGCACTTCCTGCTCTAGTTCCGAAAGCGAACCCAGTTCATCCTGCAAGGTAGATTCAATGTGCCGATTTCTGTATTCGTTTAGTTCAGAAACAGACAAGCATCCATCTTCGCTAAAATCCGGATGCTCTTCCCTAATTTTTTGTAAGAGAGCAGCCCGCACAACCTTGGCATTAACTCTTACATCCTCTGAAAACTCTTTTCCAGAAAGATCACTGATGAAATTTCCCATGTGAGAAGCCTTTAATCTTCCAAGATCTCGGCCTCTACCCTTACATTTTCGTGTGCTTTGTTGCTTCCCTTGTCCTGAATTGGCTTCTTGCCGCCCCAAGCTTTTACAATCAATCGCTTTGCATCAATGCCTTCCGCAATCAAAAAATCACGAATCAATTCAGCACGTGATTCTGACAACTCCTTGGCCGAGCCAAAGCCATCCTTACCGCCATTCAATGAGAAAAAATTTGCGGTCTCCCCCATTCTAATAATTTTACCAGCTGCGCCACCATTGGTATGACCGTGAAGTTTAATTTTATAGTTTGGATTCTCGTTCATCATCTCCAGGAGACTAGTTACCTCATAGCGAGATTCGGGGCGCATAATGGCTGCGTCTTTGAAGAAATAAACATTGTACATAACTGCAATGTCGCCTTTGCGCAATCGGATAAGCTCAAAGGGAACAACAGTATTTCCATTTTCTATTTTCACCCCTGAGGTTGAGTCTGGTAAATTGTAGTTAAGCTCTTTTTGTACTTTGCGGTAGCCGAAGACTTCACATATCACTGTTATTTTTCCTGACTTATTTAACGGCTTAATATAGACCTGCTTGTTGCCTTCATACGATGCAGCTTTTGCGAGACGATCCGCATCTATTAAATCAACCTCGCCTTTAAGCAATGCACCACTGCCAGTAGATATCTTGAAAATAAATCCTTTTCCTTTTTCGGCTTCGTCAACTTTATTGTTTTTCTCATCCTTCACAACAGCGTTATCACTTTGTGAAAGATTCGAAGGGGCGTTAGGATTTTGGTGTACTGCCGGATCTACAGTTTGACTCTCTGCCGGATTCACAATCGGTTTGGAAATTTCAGGATCAACTATTTTCTTATTTGCTGAAGACGATTTCTCTATTTGAGAATGATCCTCCACCTCTACCTGAGATAATTTTTGTTCGGTTATAGGATTTACATCTGTTCCAATTTGCCCACTATTATTTTCGCCCAAAAGTCCTTTGTACACCCAGGTATCATTAAAGGGTGTCTCCGTTCTTATTTTCCTGGCTTCCGCAATAGCCTCTACAACGTTGCCCGTATGCAAAACGTAAACGTAGTATAGCTTCCGTGCAGGGTTGATTGCAAATTCAGCTTTAAATTTTAGCTTTTTGACATTTTCAACAAAGTGGGTTGCATTGTCTTGATGGGCAAAAGCTCCAATAACTACATAATTTGAATTATCTGCATAGAGTGGTTGACTCACACCAAGCACATGACAATTCATCACAAAAAACAAAAAAGCCGGGGTAATGATGAGTTTCTTTTTCATAAAAAAATGAGTTTTGAAAACAACTAATAGAAAAAGGTTAAAAAATAATTTAAGCGAATGTAATCAAAACATTACACATCAGATAGTTATGATAAATATTATAAGCCGGAAATAACGAAAAATGGCCTTTTTAGAGTCTCTCCACTGTCATCCACAAGGGTTAAAACATGATTTCCTGCCGTTGGGGACAAGGCTAACTTGTGAGATTTTCGGGTTGCACCTAGGAAATTGCCATCCAAATGCCAATAGATAGTTATGGATGGATTGCGATGGGCAACTTCGAACACAGTGCTGCCCTGTTGACTATTTAGTTCGCGGGGCACAAAGATTTTAGCATTGCTTTTGGGATAGATCATATCCATGGAAGCTAAGGTAGAAGGATTGGCACAATCCTCCCGGAAAGGTGGAAGCGGGCGGTAGCTTAAGTTTTTGAATTTAAAATAGTACTCTTGAATGGGCGGCAGCACAAACCAATTTGCAGAAAGCATTTCTGCCATTGAAGCACACTCGCTATGGATTCGGTATCTACGATCGGCAGACAGATGGATTTTTTTGTGGTAAAGACAAGGACGCGTTTGCAAGCCTGCATGGGTGACCATAATGATGTCAACAGCCTCACAAAGTTCTGTAGATCTCTGGCCACTCAGAGAGCAAATTGAGATTTTCTCCATTTCGGAAACAGGAGGCTTGAACCATGAATTGCCTGGAAGTGATGAAAAAATATCAAACAAAATTGGAGCCGCTGTCTCCGTGCCGGTAAGGCCTGGCCGTCCTTCGCCATCGGCATTGCCTACCCAAACACCCACCGCATAATCTGGATTAACTCCAACGGCCCAGCCATCGCGAAAGCCAAAACTTGTTCCGGTCTTCCATGCAATTTTTTTTGTGCTGCTGTAATATTTCCAGCCAGTTCCCTCACCGGGGCGATAGACTTCTTTGAGTGCATTGAAAGTAAAATAGATTGAAGCCGCGCTAAGCCAGGAAGCTTCTTCAATTTCATTCTCGTTTGCTACATCTGCCTCTCCCTTTTGAGAGGAGGGAGGATTGGTGAGGTAAAAAGGTTCGTGAAAGTCTTCTTTATCATATCTGTTCTTCCCCGGATGTTCAAAGTAATTATTCAACGTTCTGGCCATGGAAGCATAAGCGCCCGTAATATCCCATAATGTTCCTTCGGCCCCGCCAAGAATTAATGATAAACCATAATGGTCAGCAGGTTGGTCTAGTGTTGTCAGTCCAATGTTCTTCAAGAGTTCATAAAATTTTTCATAACGATAGTCCCGAAGTTGATGGACGGCTGGGATATTGAGCGACCTGATCAATGCTTTATCGGCTGCTACAGCACCATCGTATTCTTTAGAAAAATTGCGTGGAGAAAATCCATTGATGATCGTTGGCACATCGGGCATAAGCGTGTGCTGAAGCATTTTACCCTCATCCAGCATGGCAGCAAACAAAAACGGTTTTAAAATACTTCCCGTGCTACGCGGTGCGTTGATCACATCCACTTGCTGATTGTATTCCTGGCCGGCTTGGGTATTGCCAACATAGGCCAAAACATTTCCGGATTTAACTTCCACAATAAGAGCAGCAGCATTAAAAATTTGATTGGCTTTCAGGCGCTGATGATGGTCTTGGATGATTTGAACCGTTCTAAGTTGAAACCGTTGATCCAGAGTTGAAACTATTTTTTGTTGGGCCTTCCCTTCACTGGCCATTCGATCTAAAAGGTGCGGAGCCATTCTGGGGAGTGGCAATGGATTTTCGGGAAGCGGTTCTGATGTGGCGAGATCCAATGTAAGCTCGTCAAACTTTCCTGCGCCCGCTAACCGATGAAGAAGCCTGTTTCGTTTTTCTATCAGTCTCTTTCTATTTTTTCCTAAATGAATTAAGGAAGGATTATTTGGCAACACTGCGAGCAATGCTGCTTCTGACCAACTTAACTCTTCTGAACCTCTTCCAAAATATCGCCAGCAAGCTGCCTCGAGACCTACCACATTTCCTCCAAACGGAGCGTGAGCAGCGTATAAGGCAAGTATCTCTGCTTTTGAGAAGCGAAGTTCAAGCCGGGTTGCCAGCATCATTTCGATAATTTTTTCGAAAACGGTTCTGCTTTTATTTTTTCGCGATAACCGGATAACTTGCATAGTGAGCGTACTGCCTCCACTGATTATCTTTCCCGCCTTCACATTTTGTTGGGTGGCGCGGCCTAATGAAAGAGGATCAACACCGATGTGATTATAAAATCGCTTGTCTTCAAAAAAAATAATAGCCTCCTTGAATTTCAATGAAATGTTTTCGCCTTCCGGAAAGCGCCATTGACCATCGGATGCAATAGATGCGCTTAATAAATTGTGATTGCGATCCTCCAGAATAGTAGAGTAAGGATCTTTAAAAAGAATAGTGGAAAGTGAAAAGAAGTAGAATAGAATAAGACCACTTAGCATGGCCAGCATAACGGGCAATTTTCTTTTTTGAAGCATATCTACTTAGCAACAAATTCAGTTTGCAATAAGATGCCAAAACGATTCTTGCAGAATTTCTCAGGCTGATGCTCCAGCAAGCAAATACAACACGGCCATTCTGATGGCCACCCCATTTTCAACCTGATCAAGAATGATGGAGTGGCTGGAATCTGCTGCATCGCTGCTAAGTTCCACCCCACGGTTAATAGGACCTGGGTGCATGATTATGATCTCTTTCTTAAGGCTATCCAGAAGTCTTTTGGTGATTCCGTAATAAAGTGAATATTCCCGAAGGGAAGGGAAATATTTAATCTGCTGCCGCTCAAGCTGTATTCGAAGAACGTTGGCAACATCGCACCACGCCAATGCTTTTTTCACATCAAATTCTACCTGCACACCAAGCTGGCCAATGAACTTAGGAAGTAGAGTGGGTGGTCCGCACACCATAATTTTCGCCCCTAGTTTTTTTAAGGCAAAAATATTTGAGAGCGCCACACGTGAGTGCAGAATATCTCCAATGATAGCAATTTTCTTTCCCTCAACAGATCCTAGCTTCTCGCGAATAGAGAATGCGTCAAGCAAGGCTTGAGTAGGGTGTTCATGTGTGCCATCACCAGCATTAATAATATTTGCCTTAATTTGTTTGGCAAGAAAGTGTGGAGCGCCAACGCTGGCATGACGCATCACGATCATGTCCACTTTCATGGCCAGAATATTGTTGACGGTGTCCAATAATGTTTCTCCCTTTTTAACCGAACTATTGGAAGCCGCAAAATTGATCACATCGGCCGATAATCTTTTTTGGGCCAATTCAAATGAAAGCCTTGTGCGCGTTGAATTTTCAAAAAAAACATTGGCTATGGTAACATCTCGAAGGGAGGGTACTTTTTTGATAGGCCGGTTAATGACTTCTTTAAAATTATCGGCTGTTTCGAAAATAAGCTCAATGTCTTCGCGGGTGATATTTTTGATACCTAGCAAGTGTCTTTGACTGAGCTTCGACATAGGGGTTATTCGTCCTTTTTAATTAACCAGATTTTATTTTGTTTGTGCCCTTGTGCCTCCAACTCAACTAAAACCCGTTGAGATGTGAGGGTATCCACATATTTGCCTACATAGTCTGCGGCAATAGGCAAGTCCCTTGTATGCTTTCGATCGACCAGTACTAGAAGTTCAACTTTAGAGGGTCTTCCGAAGGCGATCATCGCGTCCAAAGCTGCTCTTACCGTTCTTCCTGTGAAGAGGACGTCATCAATCAAAACAACTTTTTTGCCCTCAATCGCAAAAGGTACCCTTGTTTCACTTGCTTTCGCGGGTATGTCGCGTCTTCTGAAATCATCGCGATGGAAGGTGGAGTCCAGATAACCCAATGCTATTTCTTTTTTAAGGGCTTTTTCCAATTTCTCCTGAATGAGCTCTGCCAGAAATATTCCCCGGGGTTGCATTCCCAGTATTACCGTTTCGCTGAAATCGTTGTGATTTTCAATAAGTTGCTGGCATAGGCGATTGAGTGTGATATCGAGCAGGTTCGAGTCTAGAATAATTTTCTTCTGCATAACGCTAGTGACGCCTGTGTGCCGGAGCACTTTGTGCATACGCGCGAAGATAGGAAAATTAAGTGGATCGTGTGTGAATGAAACGTGGCGGGTGGCGGGGTGTACGACAGTTTTGCGGATTTTGTGACGGCATCAAGTGCCACAATCACAAATTGCAACTATAAACCCTTCAAGGTCTGTTTACTGAAACAAACAGACCTTGGAGGGTTTGGTCAATAACAATTGGGTCTGCAAGTTTTGCGGAATATGCAAATGTGCTTATTGTTTTATAGTTATCCATTTCAGATTGTTAAAACCTTGGTGGTTTCTTCTCCAAACTGACTGATCACCCGAACCGCTATTTTCTGTCCTTTCTTTTTGATTTCGATGGGATGGGAGATATGCCCGTATAGGCGATCGAAGGCTTCATCGTTAATTTCGATCTTTAGGGTTTTTTCTACTTTCTTTTTGGTGGTGTCTTTGGCTAAGTTGTCCAAACCCCTTTTCCATTTGTCGAACTCGTCTTTATCGCCACCGCAGAAGAAGACTTGGTTTACTACAAAGTTGCTTCCGTCATAATCATCGTCTACCATCCAGTAGGCTATGTCATGTACGTTACGAGGTTTTACTTCGTCTTTGATAGGGTCGTAGATGTCTAAGCCTTTTATTTCAACTGTTACTTCTTTTCCTTTTTTAACCAAGTCAATATCAGGCTCGCCAATAGTAACGAACGATGCAGCGGATTTTGCGGGCTTCTTCTTTAAACCTTCTTGCAATAGATCATCGTGGATGCGGCATTTGGTTACTTCAAACTTGCCCATGCTGGTGGTTTGGGTTGTGCCTTCTATGTCGCTCTCAAAACTAAAGCCCAATACAATTAACCAACCTGCGTCTCCGCGAATGCGACATTCTTTCACTGCTTCATTAACGGCATTTTTACTTACCGTGCCAAACTTGGGGCCGATGTGAAAATACGCTTTCTTCTCACCCACACCATTCATGTAGAAACCTTCTGCATGTAAATAAGAATGACTTAGAAGTTCTACGCTTCTAAAAACTAC
>JANOLM010000152.1:0-8404 GCA_031419815.1 Bacteroidia bacterium | reverse complement strand
GGTTGCACAATTGAAGATAATGTGTTGATTGGAATGGGGGCGATTGTAATGGATGATGCTGTAATAGGCACAGGTTCTGTTATTGCTGCTGGTGCCGTTGTTCTGGCTGGCACGAAAGTAGAACCCGGAACCATTTATGCCGGTATGCCTGCCAAATACGTCAAAGATGTTGGTCCAGAAATGAGCGCTGTTATTGAACGAACAGCCAAAAATTACCCCATGTATGCAGAATGGTTCAAATAGAAGTTAATGATTTATAAGTTTATTATGAAAGTTGCATTTTTTTCATGGAGTGAGCTGTTTTTTCGATCAGAACCTCTATATTCATAACTTATGACGATTAAGAATAATAAAGGTTTTGATCCAGTAGTTTTAGCTGATTACAAAAAGAAAATCAAGTTAACAGGAAACAGCTTTTTAGTGGAAGGAGCTGACGAAAATAATGAAGAGTATATTCACTTCTATTTCATTGGTGAGTATGAGACCAAAGAAGTTATTTATGATTCGGTGATGTACACCTTGCGATTGCATCATGAAAGTGAATTATTTGAAATAGCAGAACACAAGGCTGCAAAACATTTTCCTGAGTATAAAAAGATTACCTATAATGAGGACGAAAACGGGAACTTAAAGCCTCTGGACGATTTGGAGGAAGAGATTGGACTTTACATGGCAGAAATAATAATGGAGCTTCAGGAAGAAGGAGAGGTTAAGGTAAAAGAACACGTTGACGTTGATGCACATCTTGATTTTGGGATAGGGCTGAATATTGGATTGAATGTAGAAAAAGTTACCACTAAAGTCATCGAAAAATTTATGCGTGACTTTAATGAGGGTAGGCTTGCCCTGGATGATACTTTATTTTCTTTTGAAACTCAGCAGGAGGTCAATTAATGTAAAGCTCAAAAATTAAATGAATTCAAGCTCAAAATTTAGAACACAAAACAATTTTGAATTGAATTTGAAATTTTGAATCTTATATTTGCCGCCCTAAACCGATTTTCAATGAAAAACATTTCTCTTATCCTCAATGCAATACTTATTGTTGCTGTAGGCGTTCTATTTTACTTACATTTTTCTGGTGCCAATCCCACGTCAGCTTCTATAGCAACTGTTACCCCTGGTGACCTGAAGATTGCCTACATAAATTCTGATTCCGTATTGAAATACTATGACTTTTTTAAAGTAAACCGTGGAAAGCTAGAAGCCAAGAGTAAAAAGCTAGATCAGGAATTGCGCGGCAGGGCACAGGGTCTTCAAAACGATTATGAATCATATCAGAGAAATGTTGGCAATCTTACCATCGGCCAGGCAAAGGCCATTGAGGAAGACCTGACTAAAAAGCAACAGAACCTTCGTCTCTATCAGGAGAGTTTATCACAAGAACTTACAGGTGAAGAGGGAAAAATGAATGTGGAACTGTATGGCAAGATCACCAACTTTCTTAAAAAATATGGAGAGGAGAAAGGCATTCAGTTGGTGTTGAAATTCGACCCTACAAGTGATGTGCTTTTTGGTGGAAATAACCTGGATATTACACAAGATGTTATTGGTGGCCTCAATGAAGCTTACAAAGCTGAACAAGCAGAGACCACGACTAAAAAGGACAGTTCAGCAATAAAGAAAAAGTAGTTTAAAGAGATACTTCTTTAAGGCAGAGATTCAGATGAAGCCGGCTCCTAAAAAGCCGGCTTTTTCTTTTTTGCTCAATAAGTCTTAATTTTCTCGCGCAATGAAGTCCATCTTTACCGTATTGAAAGTAAAACCAGAGGAGCGTTTACCGATCAGCTTAATGCTGGGCACTGGGTTTTTCATGGGAATTTTTATTGCCACCTATCAGGTAACAGCTGAGTCATTATTTTTGAATCAGATCAGCGGGCAATTGAATAAAGCCTTTTTGGTTTCTGGTGTTTTAGGAATTGTTTCTACTCTGATTTTTGCTTCAGCTCAAAACCGATTCAAGTTTACGAGTCTGGCAACTACCTCAATTCTTCTTGTAGTTTTATTTTCAAGCACAATTTACTTTCTATATAATTTTGGTGATAAGGCTTATCATGATTATGTCTTATTTGCCATGTATTGCTTTACAGGGCCCATGACAGCTATTTTGCTTTTGTGCTACTGGGGAGTCTTTGGCCGACTCTTTAATTTTAAGCAATCGAAACGGATTATAGGCTGGATTGATACCGGACAGTTAACGGCTATTATTATCGCAAACTTTCTAATTCCGTTAACGTCATCCTATTTTAGGGAAACATCTAATTATTTGATTGTCAGCAATATAAGTATTTTAGGATCTTCTGTTTGTTTGATTATAATTTCCCTCAAATTTCCCTTAAATAAAAACAATCCAAGGGAGTTTGAAGAGAGTGTGATAGAGCAAACTAAATTCAAGAATATTTTCAAGGATCGCTACATTGTGATGATGAGTACATTCCTGATCATCTCCATGATCACCTTTATTTTTACTCAGTATTCTTTTCAGAATTCTCTTAATAAACAATATCCGGATCAACGCGAACTAACCAACTTCCTGGCTTATTTTAATGGAGCGATCTATGCAATCAGTTTGATCATGCAAACTTTTGTCAACGACCGCATCCTTAGCAATTATGGTATCCGAGTGTCATTGCTCATTCTTCCAATAGTAGTCGGGCTATTTGCACTTGGTTCAGTGATAACCGGGACATTTTTAGGATATGACGTTATTCAAACTCCTGAGACCTTCATTTTCTTCTTCCTTTTTGTTGCGCTTACCCGCCTTGCAAATAATGCCCTTCGCGAATCGCTGGAGAACCCGGTCTATAAACTCCTCTTTATTCCGCTTGATAGCCGATATAGGTTTGGTATTCAATCAAAAGTTGAGGGTGTCGTTAATGAATCGGGAAGGTTTATTGCGGGCGTTGTTATTTTTGGTTTTGCCCTATTCCCCTTCTTCAACATTATGTGGATTTCTACCCTTATCTTAATATTGGTTGGTGCGTATGTGCTCATCAACCGTAAGTTGTATAATGGGTATAGAAATAAGATACGCTCAAAGCTTGAGAGCACAGAAATTCATTCCGACAAATTAGAGGTTGGGTTTACCCAGGTTACGCAACGACTTGAAAATCTCCTGAGTAACACAAATACATCACGAGCTATTTTTTCATTTAAGCTTCTCGAGAAGATTAACCCGGCTCAAATAGGAACGTGGGTTAATAGCCTTATGCGAAACGATCACGAGCAAGCGCGTGAGTATGCGCAGGAAAAAATGAATGAACTAAAGGGTTTATCGGTTTCAGATCGTTATGTGATTAAACTAGACCAAGGAAAGGCATCATCAGATTCAGTTCCGAAAAATATTCTCACAAAGACAGACTTGCAGTTGATTTTAAACAATGGTGGAGATATTACTAAAATCCGTATCCAGAAATTATCCAGGTCTGCGTCTATTGAAGACCGGCAATATTCAGCAGAGTTGCTTTTGCACTCTTCAGCCGAGGAGAATGTGTCTTTCTTAATTGAATTATTGAATGACCCAGAGCCGAAAGTTCGGTTCACTGCTATTAAGACTTCCATTAAGAAGCACAATAGTGAAGTTATTTTTGCGCTGATTGAAAATTTGGCAAATCCATTATTTAGCAACCAAGCTATGAATGCCTTGGGGTTGATAGGTGGAAAATGTTTGAACCCGTTAGAAAGTGCCTTCTACCGATCTGGTCAAAATGCGCAAACATTGCACAAGATCGTTCAGGTAATGGGAAGGATAGGGGGTCAGCGAGCTAAAGATTTGCTCTGGAATAAAATTGATTACCCTGATAAGGTAGTTGTTTCACAAGTGCTTCTATCCCTGGGTGAATGTGGGTTTAAGGCTGGCATTTCACAGATTACTCGCATAAAATATGCCATTGAATCAGATATTGCAGACATTAGTTGGAATATTGGTGCTTTGATGGAAGTTGCCACTGATGAAGCCGCAAAGGATGTAAGACTTGCCTTGGAGCAGGAAGACCAGAACGGCATTGAGCACGTTTATATGCTACTGGCAATGCTTTATGATACGCGGTCTATTGAACTTGTAAAAGAAAATATTGAGAGCGGAACTACAGAAGGTACAACCTATGCTGTAGAACTTCTGGATGTATTTTTATCCGAGCAATTAAAAGAGCGCGTTATTCCGGTGCTGGATGATCTTACCAACTCAGAAAGAGTAAATCGTCTGGAAGCTTTTTATCCTCGTGTCAATCTTGATGAAAAATTAGTGCTAAAGTTTTTAATAAACAGAGACTTCAATCAAACAAACCGATGGACCAAAGCAACGGTATTAAAACAGATTGGCAGACTAAAAATAGCCGATTTCGGTCTCGATCTCATAGCTCAATTATTTAACCCGGATAAGTTAATAAGAGAAGTGGCGGCATGGGCACTTTTCGAAATTAATAAGCAATCCTATCACATAAATACCGCCAGGCTTGGCGAAGACACAAAAAGAGATTTGGATCGGGTAATCGTGAGAGGAAAAGATCAATTGCATCTCATGATAAGTGATAAAGTACTTTTTTATCAAGGCCTCCAGTTCTTTGAAGGTATCTCGGGTTTAAGCCTTTCATTCCTAGCTGATATTTCTGATGAGATAAATCTGAATGAAGGTCAGTCACTGATCACAGACGAGAAAAAGAACAACAATTTTTATATTATTTATCAAGGGACAGTGGACTATTTTGAAAAGGGTCAACTGGCGTCTCAATATTCTGTAGGGCAATTTATTGGTGAAATGGTTTCATCACATGGATTTGTTAACTCGAATATACTGGTGGCAAAGGAGGAGACTGTATTACTCAGAATCAACAAGGACTTGTTCTACGAGTTATTGGCCGACAATGTGAAAGTAGCCGATAGGGTATTGGAATATATTTGATAATAACTTAAATTTCAAAGATTTTTTAAACTAAGGGTATTGCGAACGAGCCTTTTTAAGCATTTTTTTAACTTTGGTATAGCATAAGATATTCGTAAATCTTGGGTTTCTTTATTAAATTTCATGTTTGATCTCAATAGAGATGGTTGGTTATTCAGTTAAAGTTGAATCATTAAATGAAGAATCACCTGACGTGATACCGTTGGGTGAAGGGCTGGGAATAAATCCCTTTCCTGGTCTTCGTCCATTCTCTTTAGAGGAATGCCATCTTTTCTTTGGCCGCGAGGGTCAAGTGGATGAGATTCTGATGAAACTTTCCCAAAATCGCTCCATTACCGTAATGGGGTATTCGGGAAGTGGTAAATCTAGTTTGATGTATTGCGGTCTGGTTCCGGTTTTGTACGGAGGTTTCATGACGCAGACAAGCCCATACTGGCAGGTTGTTACCACCCGTCCAGGGAATACACCAATTGCAAATTTGACAAGCTCGATCACCGATCAGCTTATAAAAGATAATCAGATCGAGGAGAAGGATAGAAATATTTATCGATCGATTATTGGCTCCGTGCTGCGAAGTGGACCAGACGGATTGATTGAAGTTTCAAAATTCTTGCAGACAAAAGCTGGGGAAAATGTTTTCATTTCCATCGATCAATTTGAAGAACTTTTTCGATATAAGGATGCGAAAAACGATGAGTTTGCAAATGAAGCAGCAGCCTACGTAAATCTTATTCTTACTGCTGCTAACCAGAGACGTGTTCCGATTTACATCGCTATCAGCATGCGTTCGGATTTTATTGGAGACTGTGCGGCTTTTCCGGGGCTTACTCAAATGATCAACACGAGCAATTACCTGGTGCCACAAATGACTCGTGATCAAAAGCGGATGGCAATAGAAGGGCCCGTGGCTGTTGGTGGAGGAAGAATTTCCGGGCGTCTGGTAAAAAGACTTTTGAGCGATTTGGGCGACAATCAGGATCAACTCCCCATTATGCAGCACGCCCTCATGCGTACGTGGGATTATTGGATGGCAAACCACGAGGAGGGTGAACCAATGGACGTCCGTCACTATAATTCTATTGGTAAGATTTCTCAAGCCCTTTCACTTCACGCTAATGAAGCATATGACGAACTCTCCTCGCGCGAGAAGGAGATAGCTGAAATTCTTTTCAAAAGCACAACAGAAAAGAACCGCGAGAACCAAGGAATGAGGAGAGCGGTCAAAATTAGTGTGGTGGTAGAACTTGCCGAAGCAAGTGAAAAAGAGGTGGTTTCTGTGGTAAATCATTTTCGGAAATCCGGACGATCATTCCTCATGCCTGGAACTCATGTTGCATTAAATGAAAATTCATCTATAGAACTCTCACACGAGAGTATGATGAGGATTTGGAATCGCCTTTCGGGATGGGTAGAAGAAGAGTATGAATCGGCAGGTATGTACAAGCGCATATCAGAGGCAGCCGCCATGTACCAGATCGGTAAAACTGGTTTGTGGAGGCCACCCGATCTTCAACTCGCATTGAACTGGCAAAAGAAACAAAAGCCAACACGAACCTGGGCACAACGCTATGATATTGCTTTTGAACGAGCCCTTGTATTTCTTGACACAAGCCGCATAACCTATGAGGCAGAACTCAAGAACCAGGAAATGCTGCAGCGCAGGAGACTACGCAGAGCAAGGGTTACCTCTATCATATTAGGATCAGCTTTTATTGTAATGTTATTCTTCTTCTTTTATGGTTTGACGCAACAATTTAAAGCTGAGAAGGAAGCGACCCGCGCAACCCAACAAGAAAAACTTGCAGTGATCGCGAAGAATCAGGCAGATAGTGCACGGGTAGTAGCTGTAGAACAAACGAAAATTGCAGTGCAGAAGCAAGAAGCCTTAACTGTGGCTCTACAAAATTTACAGCAAGCTTTAGCAGAAACCAAAATTGCAAGGGACGAAGCTGAGCGACAATTTTTGGAGGCCAAACGGCAGGAGGAAATTGCTATTACAGCTCAAGGCAAGGAGTCAGTGGCCCGATTGGAGGCTGAACATCAAACTGGAATTGCAAAGGAAAACTATGATAAAGCAAATAGACTTTTATATCTCTCTGTTGCTCAAACCCTTGAAGCTAAATCTGAAACCATGGATGAAAAAGAGCTTGCTGGCTTACTGTCCATGCAAGGTTATTTGTTTCATAGAAAATATGGAGGCAAAAAATATGACCCGTATGTTTTCAGAGGCCTTTATTCGGCTCTAACCAAACTCTCTGGTTTAAATTACAATGCAGTTACAGTGCCCGGAGGGTTAAAAAATAAAATGTTTGCCTTGGCCGTGTCTAAATCAAGCAGCACTTTTTACACGACTGGTAACGATGGATTTATTGTGAAGGGCGATTACACTAAGCTTACCACACAGGAAAATAATATTGGATCCAATCCATATCCAAACCGTGTGTTGGCCTTGAGTAAAGATGAAGAATATCTTATTAATGGCAGTGACTCCTCTTTCATTCAAATCTATAATCTGATAACAAAAGGAAAGCCAGTAAATGTGGCTGGCCACAAAGGTTTGGTGAATGATATAAAGTTTTTACCGGATAATTCCGGATTCATTTCTGCATCTGCGGATAAGACTTTGCGATTTACCAATCACAAGACGGGTCAAAGCAAGTTGTTGGTAAGTGTGCCCTATAATTTGAAGTCTATTGATATAAGTTCTGATGGCAAATTGATTGCAGGTGCATCACCTTCTGGCGAACTGGTTCTTATCGATCTTTCGAATAACAATTCAATAACTGTTCTGGCAAAGGAAGCGCCTAACCGTATATTAGCCGTTGCCTTTCATCCAACCAGGCAATTGATTGCCTACGGTACTGAGTTGTTGAATGAAAAGGGAATCCCTTTCAAAGGTACCGTGAAGCTTTACGATTTGATTTCCCAAAAGCAGTTAAAAGAACTAGGAGGTCATAAAGCAGGAGTTTCTGATATTAAGTTTAGTCCAGATGGTTTGTTGCTGGCGAGTGCAGGATTAGATAAGCGCTTACAAATGTGGGTGGTAGATCATGAAGACGATTTACCTATTTTAATGGATAACAATAATGGCCAGGTTTGGGACATGGCATTTTCAAATGGATCTGATTATTTACTGACATCTTGTAATAATGGAGAGATCAGAGTGTGGCCAACAGATCCCAAAATGTTGGCCGAAGAAGTTTGTCCTAAACTCCCACGTAACATGACTCCGGAAGAATGGGGAATCTACGTTGCGAATGACATATCATACGAGAGTACGTGCAAGAGTTTGTTGATCAAAGATTTTTAAATGCTATCCCTAAAAAACCTGCCTACCTCATCCATGCCCGCCTCCCGAAGTCGTAGAGAGGACAGGCAGGCCGGCATTAGCCTTTTCAAAAAGGAGAAGGCAAGTCGGATTTTTAAACATGGCCATAAGCGGATACTTAAGGAATATGTTTTTACCTGCTTGATTTTCTTCTTTATCACATTTTCATCCTTTGC
>JANOLM010000151.1:0-12417 GCA_031419815.1 Bacteroidia bacterium | reverse complement strand
GGCAAATATCAGCTACACTTTAATTAACACGTCTGCTTCCAATCCAATTATCTTCGAAGTGGTTTACAGATCAACGAATGGCAATTGTCCGGCTGAAGATGTGGTAACACCTATCACCGTGTATCGTGGCGCAACCGCTGGCTTTAATGAAGGGACAGTGCCACCGTATATTGGAGGGCATTCGATTGTTACCTTCACGAATACAACAGTGCCGGTAGATGCGATCGATTTTAAATATGAATGGGAGTTTGGATCGGATGGAAATCCTCCCTCTGCAAATGGTGTTGGGCCATTCACAGTTGATTACACAACACCGGGAGACAAAGATGTTATTCTCACGGTAACGAATATTGGTGCTGAGACAGATGGAAGGAGTTGTGTCTCAGAATTCAGAAAAACTATAAATATTTTATTGCTGCCTTTGGTTGCAAATTTTAAAGCATCTCCTCAGGCAGCCTGTTTTCCTTCTGATATATCTGTAACAGAAAATACGGCAACAGGCGATGTGATGGAGTGGAAAGTAGTGGATAGCAATGGGCGTGTGGCAGCAACATCAAATGCAAACTTGCCGGTGTTCCAGATCACCAATCCGGGAACGTATTCCATATTTTTAAAAACCACCAGCTCATTCACAGGACAGGTAGCGAATACACAACAAGATAATTTTGAAATTTATCCTGTTCCGGTGGCGTCATTTGATGCGCGGCCAACGCTTCTGTTTGTTCCGGATACAGAGTTGAACGTATTTAATTTCTCAACGGGTGCAACGGATTACCTATGGGATTTTGGTGATAACGGCACATCAACAGAAGAAGAGCCAAAGTACACCTATAAAATTGAAGGTGTATATGACCTTACCTTAATTGCTATGAACGATCATGGTGATGGTGTAGTTTGTTCGGATACCTTGTCGCGCAAGATAACAGCCAAGCAAGGTGGTGTGACCAAGGTTCCGAATGCCTTCACACCAAATTTAAACGGACCCAATGGCGGTGTTTCAGGCAATGGTAGTTTCAATGATGTATTTCTTCCGTATGTGAAAGGGGCAGAAGAATTTAGTATGCAAATATTTGATCGGTGGGGAAACTTGGTATTTGAAAGTAACAACTCAACCATTGGCTGGGATGGTTATGATAGGTATGGAAGGCTAATGGCATCCGGAGTATATGTGTATAGATTAACATTGAGATTGTCTGACGGACAACGGACAACGCAGATTGGAGACATTACAATGATCAGGTAAAGGCTATCTTTGGAAATTAGAGCATGAGGCATACAATTTTATTTTTAGTGGTGATCTGTTTTGGACTTAGTGTAAAAGCTCAGGATCCACAGTTCTCTCAATACTATCAATCTCCGCTTTATCTTAATCCCGGGTTCACGGGAATAACCCCTCAGCAAAGGCTGGTATTTAATAACCGAATTCAATGGCCAAATTTGCCGCAGGCTTTTAACACCTATGCCATGAGTTATGATATTTGGGTAGATGAATTAAGAAGTGGCTTTGGCATTCTGGCCACCACCGACAAAATGGGATCAGCAGGGTGGAGGACCTCAACATTTGGACTCAACTACAGCTACAAAGTCAGGCTAAATGACAAGCTTGTTTTTTCACCCGGCCTTTATTTTGGATATGGCATCAATGGGTTGGACCGAACCAAACTGCAGTTGGGCGATGGCCTGGAATTTAATGGTCAATCGCTTGATCCTGATTTGCAAAAATTAGGGAATCAGCAGTACTTTGATTTTGGTTCTGGCTTTTTATTGTACAGCAGGATTCTTTGGTTGGGTGCTGCTTTCGGTCACATGAACCAGCCTAACCTTTCCATCTTAAATAATGTAAGCAGGTTACCGATGAAAACTACCATTCATGGTGGTGCAAGAATTCCATTGTATAATGGTCCCAGAACGATGGCAAGAGTTTCTTATTTGACTCCTTCTTTTATATTTCGAAATCAAGGTGGAAGCTCTCAGTTGGACTTTGGTTTAAATTATCACATTGACCCGCTTATGATTGGCGTATGGTATAGGGGCAAACCATACGAGACCAATGTAATTGGTACGGTAAATCAGGATGCTCTTATTTTCATGATGGGTCTTTACTTAAAGAACTTTACGGTAGGGTATAGTTATGATTTTAACATATCGCAATTATCAGCTTCATCCGGAGGTGCCCATGAGATTTCTCTTATCTATGAATTTGTTGCCAAGCCTGTAAGCCGGGGAGTAAAGAAAAAGAACCGGCTCATTCCATGCCCTGGTACTACCAGCAAGGCAGGTTTCTGGAATTAAGGGCATCTCTAAAACTCCTTTTGACCTTTTCTCCCGATAGCTATCGGGAGAGATAGTATAAAACGGGATTTTAAAAAGGGGAGCATGACCATAAAGATTTATGCCTCACCTCATCTCCAACCCTTCTCCTTGAGGAGTATTGTATAAATGCGATTTAAAAAGAGGATCATGAACCTCAAGGAGAAAGGGAGCGACTCCCTTCTCCGTTTCGGCTAGCGTTAGGACACAAGTTTATGCTCCAGAGGAGCAACCTGTTTATAGCAAGGCCATTTGATTCATTTTATTGGCTCCAGAGGAGCCACCTGTCTGCACTATTCTTAATATTCGGGGACATGATGAATGATATATCGGCAACATTTCATTTTTGACACTACATAGCTTCAGATAGCAGGTGGCTCCTCCGGAGCCAGACTCTTCAAATTGAATTCTACTTCTATAAACAGGTTGCTCCTCTGGAGCATATCTATCAAAACATGTGTCCTAAAGGTAGCCGTTTCGGAGAGGGTGGGGGTGAGGTGACACTTTTATCACCTCATCCCCAACCCTTCTCCGTGAGGAGTATTGTATAAATGCGATTTAAAAAGAGGATCATGAACCTCAAGGAGAAAGGGAGCGACTCCCTTCTCCGTTTCGGCTACCGTTAGGACACAAGTTTATGCTCCAGAGGAGCAACCTGTTTATAGCAAGGCCATTTGATTCATTTTATTGGCTCCAGAGGAGCCACCTGTCTGCACTTTCCTTAATATTCGGGGACATGATGAATGATACATAGCTCCAGATAACAGGTGGCTCCTCCGGAGCCAGACTCTTCAAATTGAATTCTACTTCTATAAGCAGGTTGCTCCTCTGGAGCATATCTATCAAAACATGTGTCCTAACGGCAGCCGTTTTGGAGAGGGGAAGGGGGTGAGGTGACGCTCGAGTTCATTGGTAGAAGGATTAAGGATGAGGTGGTCAAAGGCAAGGTTTTTAGAGATGCCCTTAAATAATAGACGTACAAAATGTCTAATTTTGAAAAGACAACCACAGATGATTATGGACATTCAAACTCTTAAAATAGATATTATACACTGGCTTACTCAGTTGAATGACAAAAATGTTCTTGAAAAAATCCATGCGCTAAAGAAAGAAGAAGACATTGAGCTATCATCTGATCAGAAAGTTGAGCTTGAAAAAAGACTCAATAAATACGTACGGGGTGAAATGAAATTTAAATCCTGGGAGGAAACAAGGGCAAGTGTAAAAAAGCGATCAAAGAATGCCCAATAGTTACAATTTATCAAAAGAAGCAGAAGACGACCTTTTGGAAGCTTATGTTTGGTATGAACAGCGAAGAGCAGGATTGGGAGAGGAACTTTTAGAAAGTCTTGATAAAGCACGTCAGGCGATAATACAGAATCCGGAAATCTACCGTATCCGATACAAAAAAAGAGTAAGGGCTTTTGTTGTGGATCGTTTTCCATTCTTGATCCAAGCATTAATAATTCATGTTAATCAAATACAATGTTCCACACCCGTCTTCAAGTAATTTGTGATCCTGAGTTTTCTGAAATCCTGATGGCTGAAATTGCCGAGGTGGGATTTGATACGTTCATGGAAACAGAAAAAGGATTTGAAGCTTTTGTAGAAGAAGAAAAATTTGATAACAACCAACTGGGGGACATCAGAGAAAAATATAAGCATGTTAGTCCTCTTATTTTTTTCCAGGACAAAATTCAAAAGCAAAACTGGAATGAAGAATGGGAAAAAAGTATAGAGCCAATTATTGTTGATGATAAATGTGTGGTGCGGGCTGAGTTTCATAAGATTGAAAAGAGATATCCTTATGAGATTGTAATCACACCCAAGATGTCGTTTGGAACCGGGCATCATCAGACCACTTATCTGATGTTAAAAAGCCAGATGAAAATAGACCATCAGGGCAAACGTGTGATGGATGCTGGTTGTGGCACTGCTATACTTTCTATCATGGCATCAAAGCGTGGAGCAACTGAAGTGGAGGCATTTGATATTGATGAATGGAGCGCTGTAAATGGTAAAGAAAATATTGTAAACAATAACTGTAACAATGTTCATCTTTATCAAGGTAAAATCAGCGAAATGAAGTTTGAGGGTAAGTTTGATATTATCCTTGCCAACATTAATAAAAATGTTCTACTGGCCGAAATTAAATCCTATTCCGATTTCTTACCGAATGGAGGGCAGCTTTTACTAAGTGGCTTCTACACACAAGACATTGATGACTTAAAACAAGAAGCGGCAACGTACAATCTCACCGAAGTTTTTCGCGATGAAAAAGAAACATGGGCTTCTTTATTGCTTGAAAGAAAATAGTATCTGCCTTTTTACGTTTGCCCAACAATGCCTAAAGCCCCTGATGCCAGATTATTGTCATTAGCACTTTCCGCATTTATTTGCGAATTTCAAGGTTTTTAATATCGTGAAACAACTAGCATTATATATTTTGGTTTTCCTTGCGGGGATAGGTTTTTCCATTGCTCAATCTAGCAACGGGGTTACTTATAAACTCGATTACCAGGATAGTCTTCGTTTAGTATTAGAGAACACCAGAAATGTTGATGCAATAGCGGTGGGGGCTGCCATTGCCACCGTTTGGAAAGGTCTGGGATTAGACCAACAAGCTGTGATCAAAAATCAGCTTAAGCTCATGAAGAAAAAGGGGCATAAGCTCCGCCCTCAATTTGTGAACTATTTGGGTGCGATTGTCAATTCCATCAATCGTGAAAACATTGATCCGGTGAAGTTGAGCAATTACCTCACGGTAGCAGGTCAGGTAATTGAGAATGAAGATTTAACCAAAGCCTCAGTCTTTTTTAAAAGCAGTCGTGATTTTTTTGAAAATCATACGTTGCATTTTGAAAAATCATTCCGGCTTTATGCGCGCGATGATGAATACAAATTTGATTACATCAAGACAGAAATCATTTCAGACATTCCGGATACAACAACACAAAAAAATCAATTTGATCAGTGGGACAATCAAAACAAACCTGAACCCACCACATGGGAAGAACCACCAGTTGACACAACCGCTCAATCCAGTGAAGTCTCGCTATTGCTTCCACCAATGCCACAACCTGAGCTAAGTGGCCCCATCATTAAATTTGAAAAAGTAACGCTCAATTTTTCAACACCCTATGATTCTGCTTTTTTAAAAAATACGAAAGGATCTGTTTCGCTTTTTGACAATACGTTTGTTGGTGAAGGAGGTACGTTTGATTGGAGCCCGGCAGGCCTTGGCCCCGACTCCGTATACTTTGAATTTAAAGCTTACAATTTCAATGTTACAAAACCTGAGCTAAAAGCAGATCAGGGCAAGATCACCTACAAAGGAAAAATAAGTGGTAAAGTAGATGGGATTTTTGAATTCAAAAGTTTGAAACACAAAGATCCGTCTAGCTCAAGCTATCCACGGTTTATGTCGCTGAGAAGTAATATCCCTATTCTTGGTCTGTCTGACGAGAAGATGAAATATACCGGTGGGTTTGCCCTTAACGGCAAGCGGATCTATAGTTCTTCGGTAGATACAGACTTTGCCGTACTGGAAGTGCAGGGCGACACTGACAAAAAATTTGAAGCCCGCTCCAGACTATTTGAGTTTCAAGACTCGACTATTCTTTCCAAGCATGCCCAACTAAAAATCTTCCAGGAGAATGATTCAATTTTTCATCCAGCTTCGGAATTGAGATATGACTATGGAAAAAAAAGGTTAGTCATTCAAAAAGAAAAAGGACAGATGAAAGATGCCCCTTTCACGTCTTCATTTTTCAATGTAGACTTTGCGGCAGATCGGTTGCGCTGGGATTTGAAATCGGATAGCATGAATTTATTTGCTGCCGGTGGCCGCAGCCAGGCATCTATGATTATTGAATCTATTGATTATTATGATCCAGAGGATTATCGCTTGCTGGGAAGTGTGGGGTTTACGTATCACCCGCTTGCCCTTGTGGCAAATTATTCCATCAAAAATGGAGTGCGTGAATTTTATGTAGATGACCTGGCGCAGAGCTCAGAAATAAAACCGGAAGCGATCCGTAGAGGTATGAACTTCCTTGCTCAAAAAGGAATGATTGGCTACAATCCGATCACTGGTTTAGTTCAGGTGAAAGATAAAACGCTGCATTTTTTTGATGCCTATAAAAACAAATCTGATTACGATAATTTAAAGATACACTCTGTGACGGATGGACCGGCCAATGCTACCATCAACTTCCCGCTCG
Organism: Bacteroidia bacterium; assembly: GCA_031419815.1. Taxonomy (GTDB): domain Bacteria; phylum Bacteroidota; class Bacteroidia; order Cytophagales; family Cyclobacteriaceae; genus ELB16-189. The sequence goes on along the minus strand of JANOLM010000151.1, from coordinate 5,884 downwards.
GAAGAATGACAGTGCGAGGTGTTGAGGAATTCAAAGTAAGCGATTCGCTGAATGTTGTTATAAAACCGGACAGCAGTACCATTACTATTTTTAAAGACCGTGACATTAAGTTTGACGGCAAGATCACCGCTGGAAATTTTGAAATCAACGGAAAAGATTTCATGCTTAAGTATGATAGCTTTTTCATCAACCTGAACCACATTGACTCTATCCGTTTCTACATCACCGAAACCAATGCAAAAGGACAGACCACCAGACGCAGAGTAAACAATGCTATGGTGGGTGCCGATTCTATTGCATCGGCCGCAGGTGGATTGCCGCCAAGAACCTCCCAATCATCGGGGACACTTTTTGTAAGTAAACCAAATAATAAATCTGGAAGACAGAAACTTCCAAACTATCCACGCCTGGATGCGACCGCGGGTGGCGTTATTTATTTTGACCGGAGGGAAGTGCTAAACGGTGTTTACGACCGTTCCGTTTTTTTTGTAGTGCCACCTTTCAAGCTTGATAGTTTGAGTGATGCCGACCCTGCATCTATCAATTTTGAAGGTACGTTTGTTTCTAGCGGCATGTTCCCCAGCTTCAAAGAAAAGCTTCACACCATGCCTGATAAGTCGCTTGGATTTATTCACTCCGTGCCTGCATCAGGTTATCAGCTATTCCATGGAGATGGCAAATTTTCTGGAGGAATAAGTTTAGACAATTCGGGTATTCGATCGACTGGAAGGATCGATTATCTGGGTGCCAGTGTAGAGTCTAAGGACTTTGTGTTTTATCCGGATTCCGTTTTAGGAAAAGGCACTGTGGGAGAAATAAAAGAAAAACAATTTGGATCGGTTTTTTTTCCGCAAGCCACCTTATCAGAGTACCAATTAAAGTGGCTGCCCAAGCAAGATAAGTTTAGCCTCAAAAATTTACGCGATCCATTTAATCTTTATAATGAAACGGCACAGTTGAATGGTCGCTTGGTGGTATCCAAGGCGGGTGTGAGTGGAGAAGGCACATTAATAACACGAGGTTCAGAATTGATGTCTAAAGAATTGAAATTTAGTGGAAAAGATTTCTCGGCCCGGCATGCCCGGTTTATAGTGAAAACCACCAACCCGGATAAGCCCGCATTGGCAGGGGATGACATAAGCGTGCGGTTTAATCTGGAGAAAAACTATGCAGACATTAGCCCTGAAGTGGAAGGCATTGCAGCGATTGAATTTCCGTATGCTCAATTTAAAACTTCTATAACGGATGCCCGATGGGACTTGGGTACTCAAAAAATATCCATGACCAAAGATAAAGATGTGCCCATTGAAAATTCATATTTCTACACGACACGGAAAGAGTTAGACTCGTTGGTATTTAATGCAGAAAAAGCAGAGTATGATATTCAATTGCAGCAATTGAAAGTAAGCGGTATCCCTTTTATTGTTGTGGCCGATGCAAAAATTACTCCGGAAAACAATGAAGTATTGATTTTGGAAAACGCAAAAATAGGCCAACTTAAAAACACCCGCATTGTATTGGATACGCTGAATGGCTATCACACATTAAAAGATGGTGTCGTAGATATTATTTCCAGAAAAGAATTTTCCGGATATGCCACCTATCAATATGTAAACTCGGTGAACGACACGTTTGCTATCAAGATGACGGATTTCCATTTGGAAGCCATTACTGAGCAAACGAAAAATAAGAGACAGTCCAACGAAATAGTAGCTACCCAACAGACTGTTGGTAATGGTACGGTTGTCGAAACGGAAAAAATTATTTTGGCCCCTCGCATTTTTTATAAAGGAGATATGGTAATGTATGCCACCAAACCCGCCTTACAATTGCGAGGGTATACCAAACTGGATTTGAAAAAAATTAAAAACTACAACACGTGGCTGCGCTATGAGCAAAGTGGTGATGAAAAGGATATTTTTATTGACTTTGACAATGCCTTGACTGAGGAGGCGAGAAAAGCGGAAGCAGGTTTACACTTTTCCACCGACAACAGCCTTTATATCACATTTGTGTTTGATAAAAAAGCAGAGGAGGATGAGAATTTCTTTTTGCCCAGCGGTTCACTCTTCTTTGACAAGGAAACCGGTGAGTTTAAAATTGAAGACCGGAAAAAAGCAGCAGGCGAAAAGCTTTCTGGAAAAGTATTTGCCTACAATGAAGAGAAGCAGGAAGTACGGTTTGAGGGGCCAGTCAATTTCTTCAAAGGCAACAATGATTTTAAAATTACGGCTTCTGCTTTAGGATCAGGAAACCTGGAAACAAATGAGATTAGAATGAACTCATTTGTTATGGCCAACATTAATATTCCGACTCAGGCGTTTCAATTGATGGCGCTTAACCTTATTGAAGTGATGAAGGAAGAAGGAGGTGCCGAAGGGCTTGGCGACCAGACTGAATTGCTTTATAAAATAGCAGATATTGTAGGAGAAAAGGCAGTGAAAGATTATGAGCAGCGGTCCTTGCAAAGCTATGTTTCGCTCAGCACTATACCTGCCCTTGCGCAACCGCTGGTTTTTGCTAATGTTAACTTGAAGTGGTCACAAAAATTTAAAGCTTTTTATAGTGAAGGTAATTTGGGCCTCAGCAACATGGGGCGTAATGACATCAATGGGGCTTTTGAAGGATTTATGGAAATCCGGAAAAATGAAGACGGGTCTCCGGTGTTTCATGTGTTTATAAAAGCCTCGCCTGAGGCCTGGTATTACTTTGGTTTTGAAGATAACCGTTTGATGTTGCAGTCATCTAATCAAGCTTTTAATGATTTGGTTTCTAAAAAGACCAATGCATCCAAAGCAAAAGTAGGTGAGTTGATTTTTATTCCAGGCAGTGACGAAGAGGCTGTTGCCTTTATAAACCGCTTTCGTCAAAATTACTATGGCATTGAAGCGCCCTACGAATTAAACAGTGCTTCATCAGCAGCAAAAAAGAAGGAGAAGAAAAAAGACGTGAAGGATGAGGATGATGGTTTTTAAGAATGCCCGGCTGGCCTGAAATTAAAAGAGAAAGTTTTCTAATCGCCCGGGTTCCTCACCGCGATAACGGAATTCTTTATTGATTCCGATGTAGTGCTTTTTTAATCCTTCATGAAGCATAAGGGTTTATTTTAGATAACTATTCTCAGCTGAATTCTCAGTTTTATTTGACAGAACATCAGGATGAAAGGGTGATTCATCCTGATGAATTTTGATTGCCTTTCGCGAAAGGTAAATACCAAGGATTAAAGAGGCAACGGCTCCCAGCCAGATGCCAGGAACATAAGCAATAAACAAAAAGTAATCATACGATCCGTGAAAGACTGTGGCCACCCCTAATGCATAAATGGCATAGTAACCCTTTTTGTGTTCAAATTTTGCCTTGCCAAGGAAGTACCCCATAAGTATAGCAAAAGAAGCATGAGCCGGCACGGCTGTAAACATTCGTAAGATGGCAGTGCCCACGCCACCATCCGAAACATATAGAATATTTTCAAGGGTTGCAAAGCCCATCCCTACCATCACTGAATAGACGATGCCGTCAAAAGGTTCATTAAAATTTTTATTTCGGTAGAGCACACCCCGTAAGAAAACAAACTTGCTGAACTCTTCAATTAAGGCCACCAGAAGAAAAGCATGAATAGCCTGTTCACCAATGTCCTGTTCGTCAATGGGTATCATTGAACTGATTGGAATGCTTATAATGAAGGTGAGCAGGGTACTCAGCATCCCAAACATAAATGCTTTGATCAGCAAGCCGATGGGTTCACGCTCGTGTTTGTCTTTCAAATAAATGTACAGGCCAATGGCAACTCCGGGTGCTGTTGCGATGGCCAAAAGGAAAAGGATGTTCATTTCAAGTAAAACAAACTTGAATATAAAAGTTAGAAATGGGAATAACTAAAGCGCGATGCTACTCCTTGTCAACATTTTTTTTAAATAAATCCTGTGAGGCAATGTTCCAATTATAAACAAGCCTTTCGTGATCAGCATTGCAGGTATTGATAATGGAGTTTACGAGGTCAATTTCCTCTTGAGTTGGCTTTTTGCGAAGTACCTCTACAATTTTTACAAAATCAATTTTAGCTACCCGTTGATAATATTCAAGAAGGTCTGTGGTCTGGTTGCGAAACTCCACATCTCCATTATAGCCGGGTTTTCCTTTTAGTAAAGGAAGCACTTGATCTACTATTTTTATCACTTCTTTTCTCTGATGATCAAGTGGCTCAGCTTTTTCACGCGAGAGAATGTCCCATAAGAGATCATACTCTTTGGACACTTTAAAAGACTCCAGATAGATTTCCCGCCAGTAGTTATTCACAGCTGATATTCTGGCCATCTTTTCTTCTAAAACATTATCTTCTTTGCCGTCCACAACTTTCATATTGTTTTTATTGGCATACACCTGCTGAGCTTTTCGCAAGCGGCTCGTGGCTTTGTTCACTTTCTCTTCGGCCTTGTCTTCTGCTTTCCAGTAGGCCTCCATAGCCTGGAAGGAATCTTTGCTTTTTTGTTTCAGACCAATGATGGCTTTGTAATCCAACTCAAAAGCATGTTGATATTCGTTTAAGGTTTCAACCGCCTCATCGCGCAGGCGAGTATCGCCATTCAAAGGCGGCATATTTTTAATTTTTTCTTTTGACAGCATGATCTGTTGCATCACTTCGTTTCGCCTGGCTTCCAGCAACTCAAATTCATCACTATGTACATTCAGCGAGATGTATTCAAAATTTTTCTGTACAGCAACAGTCATCTCTTTCATGATGAAATTATTGTAGTCGCTAGCATTTTTAAAGTTGAAATCGTCTTCCTGTGCATGAACGGGAAAAAAGAAAAAAGTTAATAGATAAAAAGGAAGGGCTAATCGAAAAGCTGAAAACCAGGTTAATTGACTCATCGGTACAGTGACCATCGGCTAATTACTCTATTACTTCCTCCACCTGATCCATCTTGCCCTCGCTGTAGGCGCCTGAGGTTGCATAGACAATTTTACCGGTGGGATCTAACACAAAAAAATAAGGAATGTCACGCTTTTCAAAATCGAGTGCTTCTTTATAGGGTTTCAATTCACCTTTATAAAAGAGAATGTAAGGCAGTAGCTGTGGATCGATGTTCTTTGCCGATTTCTTCTTGGCTGTTCCAGTGGCAGCGCCATTTATGCCCGTGAACATAGGTATGAAATAGACGTTAACATCATAACCAAAGCCTGACATTAAGCCTTTTGTCTTTTGAATGAATTTACTGAAGACTGGCTCAAACCAGGAGTTAAGTTCGTCTTCCGACTTTTTGGAATACGCCAATCCAAGCAAGGTGTATTTTCCTTTTGTGCTTTCCGGAAGTTTGATTTTTTTATCTTCTACTGTTTCTGCTTCCATGTCAGGAAAGATTTTACCAATAACCTGGGCGTTAAGCTGAAAGGAGCCAACCAATAAGACAAACGCAAAGATGGTTTTCATAAATTTCTAAAAGTAATTCATAATTTAAATTTACGAAAATCGTGCCGGATTAAATTTTTAAAGATTAGAAGTTGACAGATGAACTAAGGACTAAAGATCCTTAATGAAGTAAAATTCATAGCTAAGCCTTTAAGATTATGGCTGCGGTGACATTAATGAGCTAAAATTACTCAAGCGAAGAAATGCTAGACTGATTTTTTACTTCAACCTGTTCGTTCCTTTTTCAAACTCAAATTTTCTCCCCAAAAATTCCGTGCTTCCTTGCTTGCGTAATGTTTCAACATAGAACCATTCAGCTTTTGCTTTTTTGGAGCTAAGTGTGAGTAGCAGATAACCATGATCACGGGCATTGATGAATTTAATGTGTGGATTTATTTTTTGAAGCGATTGCTCCATCATCTTCACAGTGTCACTGCTGTGATACTCGTTGTCATTGGCAGAAGAAATGCTGGT
>JANOLM010000150.1:0-2513 GCA_031419815.1 Bacteroidia bacterium | reverse complement strand
GTATCAAATACCGAAACAAACCGGTTTAAGAAATAGTCTTTGATTTTTAGTTTTAATTCCTCCTTCAAGTCAAGAGGTTTTTTGGAAAGGATAAGCCCTTGATCAGCTGATTTATTCCCGACAAAGTGGATGGATAATGATTTTAAGGAGGCATTTGAGAAATTCATGTAACTGGATTTGCTAATCAGTAAATCTAAATTTTCAACCCTGCAAATTGCAAGTTAAACTTTCAATTTGCAGGGTTGTTACAAAACTAGTTTGTGTTAATTTTTTTGATCAGTTTGTCAATTCCAATTACTGTTGTGCCTTGCGAAATGGGATAACTGTCATCGATTGGGCAAACTACGTAAGCTTCCTTTATTTTTAAGTCTTTGAGTAAGGAATAAAAGCCACGGCTCAAGGACGGTGCTTTAGACAGCTTACTTTCAATAGCAATCACTCGTTTTCCTTTTTTCAGGATAAAATCAATTTCGGCCTGATCGGCAGTGGAAGAATAATAGAATTCCCAGCCTTTTAATGAACTTGCCAGTTGGTTCAGCACGAATCCTTCCCATGAAAATCCTGCAATGGGGTGGGAGAGCAGTTCGTCAAAATTGGTGATGTTTAACAAAGCATGAAGGATACCCGAATCGGTTAGATATATTTTAGGTGTCTTTTTCAACCGCTTGTCAATATTGGTATAAAAAGGTTCCAGCTTTCGTAGCATAAAAGTCCCCACCATTATATCAATATAGGTTTTACTTGTGGTATGGCTTACAGCCAGCGAATGCCCAAGGTGTGATAAGTTTAAGTGTTGACCATGCAAATGCGCACACATCATCCAAAACTTTCTCATGCTTTCAGCGGCTACTCCAATGCCTAAATTCGACAAGTCCCTTTCTAGGAAAGTTCGGATAAAGTTTTTGCGCCAAATCATGCTTACGTTATCTTTTGGTGCCAAATAACTTCGTGGGAAACCTCCACGCATCCATAGCTTGTTAACGTCAGGCTTTTTCTTTGCCTTTAGTTCAAGAAGTGAAAATGGCGAAAGTTCGAGATAGGATATTCGTCCTGCCAACGTTTCGGAAGATTGTCTCAACAAGTGCGGTGTAGCCGATCCTAATAAAAGGAATTGCCCATTTTTTTTATTCCTGTCAATCACACCTCGCAGCACTTCAAATATTTCAGGCATAAATTGAACTTCATCCAAGCATACTAATTTTCCTTTGTATTGCGACAGAAAAAGAGAAGCATCGGTGAGTCGTGCACGATCAATTGGATTTTCGAGATCCAAATAAAGAGAACCTTTTATTTTTTTAGTAATCAGTTGTGCTACCGTGGATTTTCCGCATTGTCGCGGCCCTACAATGCCTGCTGCAGGAAAGTAGCGTAGGTATTCCAGGATTTCGTCTTCTATTAATCGGGTAAGCATGCGACAAAGTAAAAATTTAATCCCGTAAATTGCAAGTTAAACTTTCAATTTGCGGGGTTCATATTTTGCTATTTAAGCCCTTTTCGTGTGTACTTCTTACAAATCGGACAAACTTTCCAATCATGTCCTCTTGCCGGGCAATATTCTCTGCCAAAGTAAATAATCTGAAGATGTGCTTTGTTCCATAGCCCTTCGGGGATCAACCTCTTCAAATCCTTTTCAGTTTGCTCTACATTTTTGCCATTGGTTAATCCCCAACGATAAGCAAGTCGATGAATGTGTGTGTCCACTGGAAAGGCAGGAATGCCAAACCATTGAGTCATCACAACTGATGCCGTTTTGTGACCAACAGCCGGAAGTTCTTCGAGTGCCTCAAAAGTATTCGGAACCTGTCCGTCATACTTTTCAACCAATATTTTAGAAAGCCCGGCAATACCTTTTGATTTCATGGGCGACAAGCCGCAAGGTTTAATGATTTCCCGAATTTCTTCTATCGAGAGTTTCATCATGTCGTAAGGATTGTCCGCCAGTTTGAAAAGATGTGGGGTAACCAGATTCACACGCACATCGGTGCATTGAGCAGATAGAAGAACTGAGATTAATAAGGTGTAAGCGTCTTTGTGATGGAGGGGTACTTCGGGCTTGGGATAGAGTTTTTCCAGGATGTTGAGTATGTCACTTACTTTTTCAGATTTAGTCATAATAGCTACAAGCTTCTAGCCACTGGCTACGAGCCGCTAGAAGCTTGTAGCTAGCAGCTAGTGGCTGCTAAGGGTATAGCAAGTATTTCTCTCTCATCACTTTATACTTCTCTAAATCACCCTTCCAGCTTTCGCGGATTTGATCTTCGGTAAGTCCGTCTTTAATCTGTTGTTTTAAAACGGTGTTACCAGCCAGAATATCAAAGTAGGGCAAAAAGAATTTTTCTTTGTCGGGATAGGCCTTATACATGGTGAATAAATATGATAAATCTATTTTTCGTTCCACCGGAACATTCCTCAAATCTATTCCATAACACAATTTATTTTCATGAGGAGGATTATTAGCAACACTCTTTATCGCTACGGGGGTGAATTGATACGGCATGCTTTTCAATTCTGGA
>JANOLM010000149.1:0-7397 GCA_031419815.1 Bacteroidia bacterium | reverse complement strand
GTACGATGGCCTTCCAAGGCTTGTCCTTAAAAATAATTACTAAAAGTGACGCTAAAGTTATAGGTGATCAAGGAGCCTCAAAGGAAAACATCAAAACACTTTTCAATAAATTAAAATCCAATATTTCTGTTTCTATTGAATCGTTTGAGAATGGAAAGTTAAAAAGCAAAAAATATTCTGACATTGAATTAGAAAAAGCCGCAACAAATTTGCAGAATATTCTTCATGACCGATACATTATTTCAAATTATCATTTAATAATTTCCACTCATTCTTTAGATTTAGTTGAACGTGAGCATGGAAAAAAAATCGCAAAGAAAAACACTCAACTTATTGTCCAACCACTTCTTCTATTAGACTATTTCAATTTTTATACTTCCAAACTAGATGACTATGCTCAGATTATAAATTGGAAGGAATCTGAACTCCTGACGCAGTTTCTTATTTCAGAATCAGATGATGTCGCTGCTAATAAGCATTTTAATAGAACCGCAGCTATTTAAAGAAATCTTGACATAAGCATATCCCATCATAGAAGGACTTGAGTGGTATAAATAAATATTAGATAACCTCATGAGGATTTATAAATACTTTCCGCTCAATAAAAATTCAATAGATTCATTAAGCAATGACTATTTGTGGTTTTCAAAGCCACGCTTCTTCAATGATCCATTTGATTGTAACATGGAAGTGATTAAATATTATAACGACTTCGTTAATAGTATCTTAAAACTTGGCGAGGACACTCAAGACATCATCATCAACAACACTAAGGAATTTGGAATTTGTTGCTTCTCTGAAACTAATGACAATATTCACATGTGGGCTCATTATGCTGACAGTCACAAGGGAATTTGTGTGGAGTACGAAGCAAGCGGATTTGATGATTATTTTTCAAATATGTTAAAGGCAAAGTGCCATTTGCATAAAGTTGATTATAGGAGTTTGCCCATTGATCTCAATCAACCAATTGAATGGGAGAAAAATGGTGAAACAACTTTGTATCCTATTGACCTTATCCTTACATGTCCTAAGCTTCTCGATCAACTATTTGAAAAATTGCTACTTCAGAAACACAAATTAACTTGGGGAAATGAGAATGAGTTACGGTTGTTACTGGGTGGCCTTGCGCGAAAAAACAAATTAGTTCACGAAACTGATAAGGGATATAAGGTTCCTTTAGAAAAAAAAATGATTAACGCTATTATTTTTGGGTCTAACATTTGTCCAGATTTGAAAAATACTTTAAAAGAGATATTTAAACTTGAAGTTCAATACAAGGACGCAAGGCTTAATCATAGGGAATGGAAATTAAGTATTGTTTGATAATTTAGAATCTTCAAGCGCCCTAGTACATTTTATTTGCCGAGACCACATCAAAACTATTTCCTCCCACCAATAGGGGTAAAACTTCTTACAGTTGTCATAACCTCAGAGCCCTAAAACCGTAAATTGCACTGAATCATTAAAAAAACAGTGGATTTACTCGAACAGCACATGTATCTGGAGCTTAAGGAGGGCAAGGAAACTGCTTTTGAGATGATATTTAAGACATTTTATAGACCACTTTGTACCTACGCCTACTCTTTTCTAAGTGATAAAGACGAAGCGGAAGAGGTGGTACAAGCTTCTTTCATTTCGGTTTGGGAGAAACGGGACAACATTGAAATTCAAACTTCACTAAAGTCCTATCTCTACCGGATGGTGCGCAACGCTTGCCTCAACGTGATCAAGCATGAAAAAGTAAAGCAACAACATGCTGCCTATGAAATGGCAGGCGGAGAGCCTATGCACGAAGGTGTGGCGCAAGCTGTGATCTCATCCGAACTGGAAGAAAAAATCTTTGAAGCTATGAAGGTGCTGCCTGAGCAATGCCGCATTGTGTTTCAACTCAGTCGTCTTGAAGAATTGAAGTATGCATTTTAGGCACAACAAATTGTAAATTGACCGATGCTTTCATCAATTGATATCAGCGACACCGACAAAGTCATGAATCACAACATCCTGAGCCTCGAGACCATCCACCACGCTTACGATGAGCAAATAATTTTTAGCAACCTTAGTTTTTCTATTGAGGAAAAAAAAATCACTGCTATCCTGGGGAAAAGCGGAAGTGGTAAATCCACATTATTACAAATGATGAATGGGCTTGTCAGACCCAGCCAGGGAACAGTAACTGTTTTTGGTGAGTTGATAGATTACAAAGAATTGGAACATCTTCGGTTAAAGATTGGATATGCTGTTCAAGGTGCGGGCTTATTTCCACATTTGACTGTGAAAAAAAACATTTTGTTACCTGGTATTATTTCGAGGAAGCCTGACGAGTCTCTTCAAAAGCGATTGTCAGAATTACTAGAAATGGTCAATCTTCCTGACACGATTCTATTAAAATATCCCTATGAACTATCAGGTGGAGAACAGCAACGAGTGGGCCTTTGCCGTGCTATTCTTTTAAACCCTCCACTTGTACTTTTAGATGAAGCTTTCTCAGCCCTGGATGATGAAACTAAAAATGAAATCCACAATCAGGTTTTAGTAATCCAAAAAGTAGAGCCAAGATCGATTGTCCTGGTGACCCATAATATGCAAGAGGCAGAAAAAATGGCTGACGCTATCTTTCAAATCGAGAATAAAACATTGAATAAAATTAAATGAAGAAACTCCTTTCTCTTATCGTCTTGCTCTTTGTGCCATTGGGTTTGCTTCTTGCTCAGCAGCCAACTATTCGGGTAGGAGCCAAACATTTTAATGAAGGCTATATCTTAAGCGAAATTATTTCACAGTTACTGGAGCATTCAGGTTATACGGTGGACAGAAAATATAACCTTGGAGGAACCACTGTTTGTTATGAGGCTCTTCGAAACGAGGCCATCGATGTTTACCCTGAGTATACTGGAACTTTAGCGGAAGAAATTCTTAAAAGCGAGAGAAAGCTTACCTTCAATGAGCTGCAAACTCAACTTCATGATGAACTCTCTCTTGAAATTTCACCTTCTTATGGATTTAACAATACCTATGGATTAACCATGAAGCGCGGATTTGCGAAAGCTCAAAATATCAAAACAATATCCGACCTGCAAAACAAACCGGATTTGTCACTGGCGTTGAGTTATGAATTTTTAAAGCGAAAAGACGGCTGGGATAATTTGGCAAGGGTTTACACGCTGCCTCAGAGACCTGTTGGGATTGAGCATGGCCTGGCCTATCAGGCATTGTCTGAAAATAGAATTGATCTTACGGACGTATACTCGACCGATGGTGAGATAAAAAAATATGACCTGATTGTGCTACGCGATGATCAGGAATTTTTTCCAAAGTATGAGGCTGTTTCTTTATACAGGATCACGATTGATCCTCAAATAAAAAAAATACTGGGGAAGTTATCCGGCCAAATTACTGAGACTGAAATGCAAGAAATGAATGAGCAAGTAATTTATGCTAAAAGCACATTTTCAGAAGTAGCGTCAAAATTTTTAAAATCAAAATTCTTTATTCGAAACAAAATGAAAGAACCGACTATTGCTGTCGAAATATTTTCTAAAACAATAACGCACTTGAAGATAACGTTCATCGCCTTGGCTTTGGCGATCTTACTCGCCCTACCGCTTGGTATTTTCTTATATAGATATGCTGCTTTTTCAAAGTTTATTTTATACTTGGTCGGTCTCTTGCAAACAATACCTTCTATTGCTTTGCTGGCGTTAATGATTCCACTTTTGGGCATAGGAGCTATTCCCGCCATTACAGCCTTATTTCTATATGCCTTATTGCCCATTCTCAGAAACACAACTACGGGTCTTTTTGCCGTTGATCCAATGCTCAAAAAAGTTGCAGCAGGAATCGGCCTCAGCCCCTGGCAGCGCTTGCGATTTGTTGAACTTCCTCTTGCCATGCCGGCTATTTTGGCAGGCATAAGAACAGCGGCAGTCATTACAATTGGTACGGCAACTTTAGCGGCATTTATTGGCGCGGGTGGGCTTGGCGAGTTTATTGTGAGCGGACTTGCACTTAACAATACGGAACTCATCCTTCGGGGGGCATTGCCAGCTGCTGCACTCGCAATTGTTGTAGAATTATTTTTTGAACTAATCGAGTTGAAATTGATTCCTAAACATTTAAGGAAATAGCAAGTAAAGCCGATTCTCTTTTGACATCATTCTTTAAACATCTTTTCTTTCCAGTACCACCACTTCAGTTTTTTAGGATCAGGTGTTTTAGTGGAAGCAAAATAAACTGCGCACCGAAAAGTGTAAAGCATGCAAATGTCGTGGGTAGTTCCTGTTACCTCGTTTAGCTTAAGGTAGAGTTCTTGCGGATTTTGATTTTTTAAACCGGCTATATCCCGAATTCCAATGTTCCACATGTCCAGGGCACAGGCTTTGCCAATACTTGGAATCTTTTGAAGTTCTTTTAATACTTGTGCTTTATTCATCCATCAGATTTAAAACATCTACTTTTTAAATTCCTATGTTTAAAAACCCAATGAGCCGGGCTTAGATTTAATAAACACGCGAACGCAAACTGCCTCCAGCTTTGAGTTGAATTCCTACAGCAAACTGAAGTGGCACATATTCAAAATATACTTCGCTGGGTATGGGAGCGGTGAGACCTAATTGAAACACACCATAAAGATTTCCGGCCAACGGAAATTTGCCTGTAAGAGCAGGCTCAAAGAAAACGTGGAAGGGCTCATTCGGGTCTATGGTTACTGTCTTAGTTGTAAATCCGTTAGAAGTAAATTCCGAAAAATTAACTGCGGAAACCCTCATGGAAAAAGCGAGATTAAAATTTTTATTGTTTGTTCCAATAGAAGGTTGAATATAAAAGCGTTGATATTTCCCTGTGGCTACTATACCTTTTACACCAAAATCCTTTGCAAAAAAATAATAATTAGAATAGCTCGTCCCCTCACCTATTCCATACCCTCCATAAAGTTCATATCGTAATGCGCGCGTGCTTTTATAATACCCAAGGCCAATTTCACCGAAGCTATTCTTTCGCTTAAAGCTTGGCTCAACGACATCCGGTGGAAGATTTTGACTTTGGCTAAGCCATGAGTAGCTTCCTGTAACACCAATATGGTCGGATAAAGCATAGGCTGCCTGAGCATCTATGCCGGTGGTAAGATAACCCGAGGCTTGAAATTCACCAGCTCCTTTAAATAATGGAACATTGCGCGTAGTGGGAACATAAACCGGAGCGCAGGAAGCCGCTAATAGCAAGAGAACGAAAAAGCGCATATAGACTTGAATGAAAAGTCAAATTAGCAGAAAGAACTCGAATAAAATTGAGGAGGGTTGAAGAAATTCCTTAATGATGACCAAAAGGGAAACACACAGCCTATAATAAATAAACTCATTTTTTTCATAGCAGAAGATTTTGAAGTTAAATTAGCCAAAAACCATTGGAGATGAAATTTAACATAACAGAGTTCAATCAACTGATAAAAAGCAGAAGGTCCGTTTTTCCAAAGGATTATTCAGGGGAGAAAGTGGATGATGCTATTGTACATCAAATGTTGGAAAATGCCAATTGGGCACCTACACATAAGCTAACGGAACCCTGGCGCTTTATTGTGTTTGGCGGAGAAGGATTAAAAAAGCTTGCAGTTTTTCAAGGAGAGTGTTATAAAAAAGTGACGACTGCCAATGGATCTTTTAGGGAAGACCGTTATCAAAACCTACTAACGAAACCAATGGAGTCTTCGCACATCATTGCCGTGGGCATGAAGCGCGATGAAAAGAAAGGTGTGCCTGAAATAGAGGAGATAGGCGCTGTCTTTTGTGCCGTTGAAAACATGTATCTCACCGCTACGGCATATGGAATAGGTTGCTATTTAAGCACGGGAGGTGTTACCAATTTTGAAGAAGCCAAAGAATTTTTTGGACTAGGGAAAGAAGATAAATTGTTAGGCTTTTTGAATATCGGTATGCCAAAGGCAATTTTGTTGGAGGGTAGAAGAAAAACGATTGAAGAGAAAGTGAAGTGGGTTGAATAGCAAACAGACATAAGTATCAAGATATAAGACAATGCGTTTGTCTTGCTACTTACATCTTACTACTTATGTCTTGCTACTTATGTCTATTAATAATTAATTCTATGAATTCTATTCCTCTTAAATCCGACATCGAACAAGCCCACGAACGAATCAAACCTTATATCCATCACACGCCCGTGCTCACCAGTGCGAGTATAAATGAGATAGCAGGATGCTCCATTTTCTTCAAATGCGAAAACTTTCAGAAGATAGGTGCTTTTAAAGCGCGTGGTGCCATGAATGCAATACTTTCACTTTCACCGGAAGATAGAGCTAAGGGTGTGGCAACACATTCTTCTGGAAATCATGCGCAGGCACTTGCGCGGGGAGCAAAGCTGATGGGCGTAAAATCCTACATCGTTATGCCGCGCACGGCACCGGATATAAAAAAGAAAGGAGTTCGTGCCTTTGGCGGAGAGATTTTTGAATGTGAACCAACATTGGCAGCACGCGAGTCAACATTGGCTGATGTCATAAAAAAAACGGGGGCCACAGAAATACATCCCTTCAATAATTACGCAGTAATGGCGGGCCAAGCTACCGCTGCTAAAGAACTTTTTGAAGAAGTAAGAAGTCTTGATTTTATACTTGCTCCCGTTGGTGGTGGCGGATTGTTGAGTGGAACAGCATTGGCCACAAAATATTTTTCGCCAAATACAATTGTTATTGCAGGCGAACCAACAGGATCAGATGATGCTTATCGCTCTATGTTGAGTGGTAAAATTGAACCGGCTCAATCCAATTCTGTAGCAGATGGATTGCTCACCACGCTTGGAGATAAAACATTTCCAATTATAAAAGAAAACGTAAAGGAAATTATCACCGTCACCGATCCTGAAATTATAGCGGCTATGCGCTTGATCTGGGAACGAGTAAAAATAATTATTGAACCATCTTGCTCTGTTCCATTTGCTGCTGTATTAAAAGAAAAATCCAAGTTCAAAGGGAAGCGAGTGGGCATTATTCTTACCGGTGGCAACGTAGATATGGAACGCGCAATGAAATTATTTTCATCGCAATAATAGATGCCACAGATTCACTGATTAAAAATAAATTAACAAAAGCAGTAACCTGATAGCTTACTTCAAGCCTGTATTATTCACATTAGAACTTATAAGACGGTAAACAAAAACCACAGACCTGCCTGCCGGCCATAGCCGTCAGGCTAAGATTCAAGTTGAAAGGCGTTTTTACAAGATGCGTAGCATCGTATTATATTTTAACAACGGGTTTTAACCCGTTGAAACAAATATCTCTAAAATGAAAAGATGCGTAGCATCGGCACATATCTAAGCCATGATTTGTGCCCACCGCAAATTATGTGTCGTGCCTTACGGCACTTTGCACTTGGTGCGCTTTG
>JANOLM010000148.1:0-6350 GCA_031419815.1 Bacteroidia bacterium | reverse complement strand
GGTGGCCAACTCAGATAAACGGCCGGCACTTGAGCCTGAATTTAAGTTGGAGAGGTGACTCTGTGAATATTCCGGATTATTTTTGAAAGTTCTTATTGCTAATATATTTAGTTTATATATGTTTGTCTTATTACTAAATAATTTAGCTATGAAGACAATAAAGTCTGCCCTTTTGGGATCAAAATCGATTATTGACAAAAACCAGGATGCATTACTGTTTCAATTAAAGGAGATTCTCAAGGCACATCGCGAGCTGATCATTAACCGATTAATCAACGATTTGCCTACCTACCTGGATTATAGATTTAGCCTAAGGCCGGATAAACAACTGTTGGCAACCGTTAAGGATAAGCTGTTGGATTTGAAGAAATCAAATGTCGATCTTAAAGAATACGATGGAATAGTTCAGATGGTGTTAACCAGGCCAACCATTCACCTAACCAACGAACCATTCTACCATGAGATAGATGAATACCTCGCCCCCTATTGTATTACTTCACAGCTAAAGTTTGGCTAAATATAAATGATTCTGCTTCCGTGCTATTTTGAATACCACGAATCAGAGCATCCAGATTGAACGAGTTCATAAACCGAACTATTTTAGTTATTTGACTTGCTCCTTGTTAATGCCAAAATACAAATAGTGGATACTCAGCCACCATGCTGATTTGCTTGACTACATTTTCTTTGAAAAGTTCCGCTATCAGCGATCGATGATGAAAAGAAAGAGCCAGCATATCTCCCCTGTTATCCTTCATGTATTGATCTACAGCCCATGAAACTTCATTTGCATATCTAAAATCAAAACTTAACGAAATAGTACTGGGCACTTTTGCTTTTAACACATCACGCAGTATTTCCATTTTCCGCTCTGCTTCTGCAGACGGGTTTTCTTTGACGATGTGTAGAACTCGCAGTGCCGTATGCAATGGAAGTGAAAGCTTTTTGAGTTGGTCGATCGAAAAAATTGGATTTGTTTCCGGGTCATAGGCATATACCATTTGATCCACTGACCGATAGGTGCATCCCTTCGGGATTATAATGACCGGGCATTTTGATTTTTCAGTCACGTGAAATGAATTGCTGCCAAATACATATTGATAGTATGTGTCGGCTCCATTTGTGCCCATTACCACCAGATCGTAAGGATGGGCGAGAGAAGCGACAGTATCCTCGAAAGTAGAGGTAGTTTGCTCCAGGCGATAATCGCAAAGAATACCAAACTCATTTTTGATTTCTTCCGTAAAAATAGAAAGGCGTTCGCGGATAGCTTCATTACTTTTTCCTACCTCCTCTTCAAGTTGGATTGCTTCTGGCCAGATAGATGTGCGCACATGAAGTAGCGAAAGACTGGCTTTAAGTTCCTTTGCCAGATGTGATGCGTATTCCATTCCGTTCGTAGAAACTTCCGAGAAATCAACTGGGCAAAGTATCTTCTTCATATCATCGATAGTTTTATATTCCAGAAAGATGCTAAAGACATTACCAATAAAGTGTGATAAAGATCATGGCGAGTGGATGATAATTCTCACGTTCTGAGTTGGGCTGGCCTTTATTAATCCACCACCTTGTCGAAGACTTCATTGTATCATCGGTAAGTACTTTTCACGATTCTCAATAATTACCCATAGATTTATGGCCAGTAACACAAGCGCTATGGGCAGTCCTGATGGTGCATTTATGAGGTGAGTTAACAGTATTCCTATCATAACTGGAAAAATAATAATTGCACCAAGCGCCCTGTATTTATTGGTGATGAAAAGTAATCCTCCTACAATTTCGGCAACTGCAATAAGCGGCATCAGCCAACCTATTTCCATAAACGCTGTAAATAATTTCATCATTTTCTCAGGTAAGTCTTCGGGCATGGGCATGTAATTAAAAAATTTATTGAGTCCTGAGTTAATGAACATCAGTCCAAAAAGAATACTTACTACAAATAAAATTTTCTTTTTCATGATTTTGATTTTAGTCTTTAATATTTGTGATTTTTTTTCGTTGATGTGTAAAGCGCTAACCCGCGTAAGCGATCTCACTCACTTGAAGCTCACCGCTTACGTTCAGAATATTTTTAGTTCCCCAATTTTTCATCAACTCGATAATGGGCAACAACGATTTACCTTTTTTCGAGAGTGTGTATTCCACCCGCGGTGGAATTTCTGCAAAGATGTTTCGTTCAACAATCCCATCGCGCCCTAATTCGCGCAGCTGAGTAGTCAACATCTGTTTACTAATGTCCTTGAGCATCATACTCATACTCATTTTGCCAAATCGATCTCCATGCTTCTCTTTTTATGTTAACTAACTAACTCTGCTTTTTTTCTTCAATCCGTTTTCAATCCATTCACAGGATTCGAGTTAGATACTTTTCTGATTTGCGTAGAAACGGTTACCAATAAAACCAGTGTCAATATCACAGATGCGAGGGCGACACTCCAGAATGTTATCGGCATGTGATACGGATAAGCAAGTTCTAACACGGCCTTTATGGAGAAGTAGCTTAGCGGAGCACCAAGAGCTATCGCCACAGCAAACAAAATCAAATACTGGCTGGTAATGTTGGCAGCAATATTTTTCGCACTCGCACCCAACACCTTCCGTATGCTAAATTCCTTTGTCCTTCCCGATACGTTCAGGGTCACAAGACCATAAAGTCCAAGACTCGCCAGCAATACTGCTATGCAAGCAAACACACGCCACACATGCCCGTGAATTTCTATTTCCTGATAATAAAAACCCCACACGTCTTCTTGGTATCCGCCATTGAAAGGAGTTTCTGGAAAAAGCGCTGACCATTTTGCTTGTAGTGCTTTGTACGTTTCGAGTTCCGAACCGCTTCTTACTTTCATAGACAAAAACCGGAAATCTTCTTTTTCAGCGACCTTGAAAATGGTTGGCTTAACCGGAGCGAAAAAACTGTAACTGTGAACATCTTTTAAGACACCAATCACCTCATATTGAGTACTGTCAATCTGAAATAGTTTACCGATTGGGTTTTCCCATCCCGATTTCAATTGGGATAGATTTTTAACGAGAAGCTCATTCACAACGACTGCCTGCCGGTCACTTCCCTCGTGGTCGTTGAAAACACGTCCGGTCTTTAGCTGTAATCCCATCGTTTGGAAATAATTCGCATCAACCGATAATTGATCGGCTTCATACTCGCGGTCGGGGAAATGTAAAACTGCTGTCGTATTACTTTTTCCCAAGTGGTGATGTGATCCTGAAATGGATAGAACATTAGGGTTGCTGGCCAATACAGCATTTAATTGTTCGTATGCCAATTGATCCGGAACAACTGTATACAAGACATCACGGTTACTGTACCCCCAGCTTCTGTGTGCCAGGTAATCGGTGTTTTGCGTAAACATAACGGCACTCGTGATGAAGATGCACGCCAATACTAATTGCACGCCTAAGAATATTTTCGTCAGCGGATTTTTATCGCCAAACTTTACCGATCCTTTCAGGATGCTGACGGTCTGAAATTTTGAAATATAAAAAGCAGGGTAGATGCCCGAGGCGATTCCCGTGATCAGTAAAACTGCTGGGAGATAGATCCAAAGATTTGGATCGCTTAGCTTGAATCCCATGCTGAAATTCCAGAGTCGCTCAAACCACGGAATAATAACAGTCCATCCCAACACAAGACCCAGTATCAAGGCAACGGATGTGATGAGGACGTTCTCCGTCAAGAACTGAATGATGACAACACCCCGTGTAGCCCCGATTGATTTTCGTACGCCTAATTCCTTTAACCGCTTTGTAGCAGAAACAATGGCAATGTTGATATAATTGAAACAGGCCAGGGCTAACATCAAGATGCAAACAGCGGATAGGAACATGATGGATTTATTGTTATCACCGGAACCCTTTCTGAATATGTCATCTCGTATATTGTCAGTTCTCTCATGCAGCGTTGCCAGTGGTTCGAATGCGAAAGAAGAGATGGCCCAGTCTTCTTTTACAGCTTCGTTTTGTAAACTTTTGTAGTTGCCCATTCCCTGCTCAATGGATTTCAAGTCAGAAGGATTTTCTACTTGTATGAGTGTAGCCTGTACAAATGTGCTCCAGTCATGGAAGTCATAGCTTGGATCGGAGGTGCGGAGGTTTTCATAGTTGATCAGAAAAGTAAAGTCTATGCTCCGCGATACCGGGAAGGCTTCTGCAACACCGGTGATTTTAAATGGCTTGCTCTTATCTTTATCAAATTTCAGTAGTATGGTTTGACCAATCGGATTCTCTTCGCCAAAGTACTTGATCGACATTTTTTCGCTTAGGACAACGCTGTTCACGTCTGCCAGCGAAGCCGATGTTCCCCATTTCAATGGAAAGGTGAACATCTCCAAAAATTCAGGATCGGTATACCTGATGCTTTCGTGAAAGACATGATCCTCATGCTTGACCACTGCGTTTCGGTCTTCCACCCGGCAAACTTTTTTGATTTGGGCAAAGTCTTGTTTAAGCAGTTCTCCCATCGGCCGTGGAGTCAGTCCATATTGTTGCATGGTGCCATCGCGGTTGGCAAAAAAAGTAATCAGGAATACCTCGTTTTTATTTTTATGGAATTGATCTCTGCTATACGTCCATCGGGCGAAACCATACGCAAATACGCAAAAGCCGATAGCTGCGGCTAAACCAAAGAGGTTGATAAATGAGTTTAATGGATTTTTCATCATACCCCTGAACGAAACTTTAAAGTAGTTTTTGAACATGCTGAGTTGATTTAGATTTTGAAACACTTCCAGATTCTTAAGTAAGATTGGCCTTAATAGTTTGAGCATTTCCCATGTGTAAATTCGTTTTGCATGGCGGAGTGATAATTGTTCTATGTTGTCGTGGAAAATTTCTTCCATATCACCTTCAATCTCTTCCAGGTATTCTTTTTTTACAAAGAACCGTAAGAGTTTGAGCGGCCACCTGGGCGGATCGATAGGGATTGGTTGATTCATATTATGGTTGAACCACTTTTGGTTTTTGAACTCACACCGATAATCAAAAGCCATAGCGTAAACGCAAGTTCTCCGAGCATTGCTGGGAAGGAGATTTTAAAGAGTATATTATAGTATTCCGGAAACAGTAGGCTCGTAATGCTCAAGACCACATAGGCAAAGCCGGTAATGGTTAGCCAGACGCCCAGGAAACGGGGAAGGAAACGCGACTTGTAAGTAAGAATTGCTAAGGGGAAAAGCCACAGACCCCAGTATGCTTCTAACGTCAAATTTCCGTAATCGCTAATTTTAAGAAATAGCATGGCCAAATCTTGTCTCTGATTAAGCTCAAATGTTTTCAATATTTCGCCTTTAACCATCATGAGTGTAACCATATTGAATGCCCTCATAATAAAAACGACAGGAATTTGCACCAGCACCAATGCAACCAAAAGTTTAGCGTGACGCTCGTTCACATGTTTGAACAAACGATATAGCACCAATACCATAAATACTCACAGGACACTGCCAATTAGATCATTAATTATACCCGTCCGAAACAAAAACTCATTGGCGAGAATCTTATTAGCAGTGGCAACAGCATCGCCCCGCACAATAGTTTGTGATGGAAGGTACATAAGGCCATAGATGCCTGTTAGTGTCCAAAAAAAGAAAGTAGGCCAGCAAGTCTTCCTGTCTTTTTGAGTGAAGGAATTTGATCTTCCATATAATTTTGATTTTTTGTAGCTTCTTAATCACACGCAACTTTTAGGTAAGCAAGTTTGGGAATGGAATCCCATAGTCCCGCTCGTATCTCTTTCATTTCAGCAAGTACTTTATGGGCATAGGATGTAGTGGAGTAAATTCGCTTGCGCTTCCCTCCTCTTTTGAGAGTAGTGTCACCAAATTCAGATGTCAGAAATCCTTTTTGCTCCATGCGCTTAAGTGCAGACTGTATTGATCCTACACTCAATTTCTCCTTTATTCGCTCTTCAAGCTCTCGTTTGATTTCAACACCATAGGCTTCCGCTTGCAAGCCAGCCACCGTGAGCAATACCAACTCTTCAAACTCACCAAGTTTTGTTTTCTTCATAATCTAGTTATCGTCACCGTTGTGAATATAAAGGAATTATATTATTCGTAATTGCAGTTAATATACGTAAAGCTTTCAAGAAGGTTTTGATTGTAGGTAGAAGTCCTTGAAACTACATTTGGCAAATCCAGTAAGGCCGTTACGCAATGTCATTAAGTTAAGCGCAATAGACGGGCTACAGCCCTTTTTGAAGAGCAGATTATAAAAAATAATAGCACAATGGGCTTTAGCCCTTAACTTAATGACATTGGCCGTTGCGACATGAATAAGTTGGACTACCTATGATCATGCTAAGTAATTCTACTTTGTTAAGTTAGATTTCTTTT